>NZ_JAAQWS010000026.1:0-76199 GCF_012985645.1 Pseudomonas sp. WS 5410
ATGTCCTAAACCAAAACTGATTATCGCCGTTGTAGATCAGAATCTGAGCGCCAACGCGACCTGAGCGCCTCAAGCTTATGCCGGTTGCATTGATCGATTCTCCGGTACCGCCTGGATACCCCGCATTACCGGCGATAAGCGCGCCGCCAAGTTCATCGTAGGCGGCAGTCCAATCTGAAATCCCTACACAGTCGGCACCAAGGCCAAGGTCTCCATTTTTTAACACTCGCCCTGGTGTGGTATCGGCGTTGCCCACGGTCACGGCCGCTGTCGCCGCAGTGCCCAGCCCCAGGCCTGAGCGCCCCTCGGCCTGGCTTCTGCCACCAGTACCGCCCATGGCCACCGGCACGACATCCTGAGTGGACACATCACCCAGGCCCGCGAGCGTGGCGCCCCACTGCTGAACCATTTGGTTCACAGCATCGGCCAGGGCTTTGGGGTATCCGTTGACAGGCACAATCCCGTACCCGGCGCCGCCAATGGCCGGCCCACGGTACGGTGGCGAAATGGCAAGCGACGTATCGCTGGCTGGGTTGATCACTTGATAGATGCCCAGGTCGGGACCGACGAACATATCCCCGGAACGGCAGTTCGAGAACTTGGTGCCGACGCCCGTTACTGTCGTGCCCCCGTTCTGCACGCTCACAGTCCCTTCTGAAAACCAAGAAGCCATAGGTCTCTCCAATTAGGTGTCTACACAAAGTAAACTAATTAAGTTCGTAACAATCAATTGAAGGGAAATGGCAAACCAGCAGTTTTTATTACTAATGCTGTTGGGTATCTATCCGTTGGCATTAGGTAATAACAAACTTCACCATCCCCACCAAACCATTGATCCATTGTTGTCTTCCCAGGCGATCCGAAAAAAAAGGACATACCACCATTGCGGCCATATGCCCCTTCCGAAACGCCATATATATCACCGCCGGACGTATTGTAGGCATAGGGATCGACAATCCCACAACTTCTACTCCATGGCAGAAAGGCTGCATATTCATAGCCACCTGGAAGTGGTACATCTACGACCGAATGAACAGAAGCACACCCCCCTGTGGTTTGAAAACTTATACGTTCATTCCGACCACCAACGTACGTAGTTACTGGCCTACCAAATCTATTGGGTGTACCAGGCACCGGAGCGGTTACAGCAGCAATCACATTAAGCGGGGCCTGCCTTGAATTGAATGTCAAAACTCCATTATCGGACCTCGACTTTAGGCCGGGGCCGTTAACCTCATCATCCGCCATCAAATCAAAACAGTAAAACTTGGTTACCTCCGAAGCTCCAGCATAAAGATATGTCTTACTGTTCCCAGAGACCTTAACGCCCGTCACGACCCCCTTACCCACCAAAAAAACAATTGGGGATCTAGGATTGTCTACGGTGAAGCCGTACTGATTAATGCCAGGCACTCCTTGATCAACCCAGCTACTACCAATATTAGGATCAACGTTGATCCCGCGCTTACGTAGCTGCCTCCAGTTTTCAAAATAGCTAAGATATCCCGACTTTACTAATCCATAGCTAATCTTAGTTGTGTCATACAAAATCTCACCACTTTCAAGCCTGGCTATTAACCTTGCACTCATTAGTAGTACCCGTAGCTAATGCGACAATTGGCCGAGAAGAAACCCCAGCCAGCGGTATTGTATGAATAAACCCAAGACAGAGTGGTTCCGTTAAGCGTGACTCCAGGCCTCTTCCCTTTCTCAACCTGCAAATCAACCAGCGGACAGACAGAAAAAAACAGGGACCTGCCAGGCGGCGCAGCCGGTATCTGAATAGACCCGTTCTGACCGCCCGTTTCAACGCTTCCAGTCTCTTGACTAATGAAACTAGTCATATCAACTTTTACTAAACCTGTGTCTTTATCCCTAATTATTAAACCAACCATGTCAAAGAACCAGTTCAATGCCATCAACACCGTTGGCATAGGTGAATTTAAGCCCGTCACTATTGAGTAGTGAGGAGTTGCCGTTTTTACTACCACGGAACACCCAGGAGCCAGTCGCCACATTCAACTCGAACAGCGGCTGCCCATTTCCATCTACAGCTGCGGACTTCAAGTTCATTCCAAGGATGATCTCCTGGATAAACGCCTTGCTGATGATCGCTGTGTTGAATACAACCTGATTGTTCTGGACCACAAACATCGGGATGACTGTTCCGTCGATCTCGTTCACGACTGCAAATCGCTGCGCAAAAATCAAGAACTCCGACTGTTCACCATCCGAACCAAACGCCAGCCCAGTAACAACCTTCCGACCATCCACAATGGTTTGAGCCTTCATGGTGGTCTGGGCAGACACCTTGCCGTCGAGCTGGACCACGGTCTCGCTGACGGCCTGCACAGATGCACTGGTCTGGCCGATGCTCGACTGCAGGGTTTCTGTCCTCTTGGCCAGCGCCTCAGTCGCAGTAGCCTGCACCTTCTTCTCAACCTCAAAGCTGGCCGTCGACTCCCATGCCTTGATCGCGCCGGCAAGATCGCCAGAACCATCATCGCCGCGCACCGAAGCCCGCAGCGCCTCATTGCTGGACGCTTGAGACGAGACCTTACCGTCGAGGTTGGTGACCTTGGTGTCGAGGCCGGTAATGGCCTGGGCATTGCCGGCTACCTTCCCTTCGGTCAACTCCAAGTCGCTTTTGAGCTGAGTCAGTTGGGTGGCTGCCGTCTGCTTGTTGGTGGCCACCACCTGCTCCAGCACGGTCAGCCCGGACTGGTTCGCACCCACCCGCGCCTCCATCGTGGTGAGTTGCCGCGCCATTGCATCGCTTTCCGTGGCCCGGGTGCGCTTCTCAATCCCGAGATCAGCGGTCGATTGCCAGCCTTTCACCGCGTCCGCCAGGTCGCCCGATCCATCATCACCACGGGCCGCCGACCGCAATGCCTCAACCGATGTCGCGGTGGCCACCACCTGGCCCTCGATCTCTTCGATCATGCTGGTGACCAGTTGAACCTGCTGGGCCAGCGCGTCGGTGGTTTGCAGGATCGTGCCGATATCCTTCCAGTACAGCGGGTTTGGCGGCGCTTCGCCGGCCGGTACCGGGCCAGTCGCCTGGTACAGGTGCCCATCCTTTTGCGTGAATGCGCCAACAGTGTAGGGCTCGTCCGGGTTGTACGGCTCCGCCCCGGTGATCTGGCCCAGCAGCCCCTCCAGCTCTGCCTTGGCCTCTTTCAGCCGTTCGTTGACCGACCCGTCGCCATCCCCCGAAATCAGCGCGATCTCTTCTCGAAGGCTTGGATACAGCGCACCCTTGCCGATTTTGTCGGCGAAGTACTTGTCGTACTCGGTCTGGTCCGAACTGGCCTGGCCATTTACCGCACCTGGGATCGGGTAGAACGGACCGACGTTGCCGGTACGATCCACCAGGCGCGCCCAGAAAAACAGGCTCGCCCCCGCCAGCAGGCTGTGCATCTCATGCTTGGCCTGCGGGTAGCTGAAGTCGCTCAACTTGACCGCCGTCGTCAGGTCCGGCGACTCGCTGTACCAGACCTC
This sequence comes from Pseudomonas sp. WS 5410, assembly GCF_012985645.1. NCBI lineage: Bacteria > Pseudomonadati > Pseudomonadota > Gammaproteobacteria > Pseudomonadales > Pseudomonadaceae > Pseudomonas > Pseudomonas sp. WS 5410. The sequence continues at coordinate 3,502 of NZ_JAAQWS010000026.1, forward strand.
TGTGCGCTCAGTGTCCTCGGCGCCTGGTGGAAACCCCCACTGGATGCCGATACCGTAGACAAGGCGGGTGGTAGTCAGGAACGCCACCGCCGGCGGCTTACCGGCTTTGCCTTCCAAGTTGGTCAGCGCGGACGTGACAGGGATCGACGAAACGTTGAGCGCACTCACCGCCCGCACCCTGGCCATGTACTGCCCGGAATAGATCCCGCGCACATCGGCCATCAACTCACCGGTGCGCGGTACCGGAACCCACTCGCGAGCGCCCCACTTCCATTCGACGTCATAACCCACGGCGTTTGGCGCTGCGTCCCATGCGATCGACATGACGGTGACCGCGATGCCCTGCTCGATCACTACGTGCTGACTCAACATCACCCGTGCCGGGCCGTCCTGGGTACCAACCGGAATCCCGGTGATTGGCCGGGTGTCGACCACGGCGTCGTTGTCGATAGCGTCGAATTTGCTCGGGTCGTGCTGGATCACTTCGAACTGGAACTGGTGCCACTCCGGCCGCGTGACGTTGCGGACGTAGAACTGCATCAGCTTCAGGTCTTCGTAATCAAGAACCCACCCGCTTTCCGCCTGGGGCTGCTCGCTAAAATCTGCCATCACGGTCACGTCACGACCGGCAACCGACTTGACTATCCGCCCTTCTGACTTGCCGCTGGGCAGGTTGACCAGCAGGCGAGCGCCCACCGGCACGGTGGTGTCACGGTCGAGCGTCACAATGCGCCCGGCCGCCGCCGAGATGCGCCCGCCATTGTCGCGACCGACCAACATCGGATCGGCTACGGCGATAACCTGGCCAGGCTTTGGAATATGCCCATCAAGCCCCACCCGGAACGACGCACCCTGGGTCTGCAGCTTTTCGGAAAGCAATGCCCACTGCCCGCTACGCTGCGCCTGCCCGAGGGATGTGCAGCCAATCGCATCGACCGTCATGTCACGAACGATGCCCAGCTCACCCATGGCCTCATCATCGACCACCGGCTCTTTATCCGTGTCAAAGCCCTGGTCAGGGTTGTCCCAGGCCACCATGGCCAGGGTGTGACGATCGCGCGCGCGGGTGCCCTCGTACCTGATTGCCCCATTGTTGAGGATCTGGGTCTGGTTGTACGTGTAGACCGGATCGCCAGGCATATCGGCGTTGACCACAATCTGGCTGCCGTCCCAGTAAGCCAGGCCGTGAAAGATCGAGGCCAGGTCCTGCAGCACCGCGTAAGCCGCAGCCTGCTTTTGGAAGTACAGGTTGCAAGTGAAGCGAGGTTCCATGCCACCCTTGCCGTCCGGTACCAATTGATCGCAATACTGGGCAATGCGGTACAGAGACCAGCGGTCCACCATCGTGGCGTCGATGCGGTCACCTAGGCCGTAATATGGATCCAGCACCAGGTCAAAGAAAATCCACGCGGGGTTGTTGGTGTAGGCCTCCTTAAAGGTGCCATCCCAGATCCCGTTGCTTGTGCCGGTACCCGCCGTAGCGTATGTGCGTGTTTCGGCGTCGTAGTTGGCCGGTACCCGGATGATCCGGCCGCGCATGAGGGCCGCGATCTTGGCGATATTGCCGCCAAAAGTCTGGGCGTCATACTCAATACACCCGACAGCAGTGAGCGGGTATTCCTGATCGCTATCGACAACCTCGGCGATAGCCTTGACAACCATTTGATCAGCGACCAGCTCGGAGCCGGCGTTGGGGGTGAGACGCCGCACGCGCACAGTCCAGCGACTGCCGACCGGCAACTCTATACGGTGGGCACGCTCGTACTCTGTAACGTTCTTGCGGTCTACAAAGGAGGCCAGCACCTCGATGTATGGGCCATTGTCTGTAGAGATATCGACGGCATAGTCGATTCGCACACCGTTGATGTTGCCGGCTGCATCCTGGCTACGCAGCGTGGGCCACGCCAGGCGCAGACGGAACGCGTCGATCACGCTATTGGTGATCGTGTGCAGCCAGGGCGTTTCGCTGGTCAGCTCTTGCTGGACATCGATCTCGTTACTGGTTTCGGACAGGCCATCCAGACGCTGCTGGTTTAACTCGCCGGAACGGAACTGCCATTTGACGCCAGGGTAATTGATCGTCCCGTCAGCAGCCTGGATCGGCGTTCCATCCAGCTTGATGGAACGCAAACCGTCTACAGGGCCGACGATAGGGCCCCAACTCCACATGTAGACAATTTGCGCAGTAGATATCGAGGGCACGCTATTGGAGGCGATGCTCGGTTGTTTCTGCTTGGCCTGGCCGCCCTTGCACCCCGCAACGGCGCGGCGCTTGCGGGGTGCTGCGTGGCGCGCCTTCTTTGCTACTGCGCTCATGCGCCCTCCAGAATGCAAAAACCCGCCGAAGCGGGTCTTGTGAGTTGGTTCGATCAGATTTTGTCTTGAGGGTAGATTCCGCCCGACTCAACGGCCCCGCCGATCTCCCGCTCCCCATAGAGCAATGGATAGGGGTTGCCCTGGGCAGTGGTCGTTACCGCACCACCAAACCCATAGCTGGGATTATTTCCTTCATCGTTCCGGGTTTCGCTGCCGGCCTTGGTGGTGGGTGACAGCATTTGCACCACGCCGCCGGCCGCAATCGCAGCGCCACCAGCCAGAAGGGCCAGGCCGGCGCCAGCGGTGGTGCCGCCTGTAAAGAAGCTGGCAACGATCAGCGCAACCCCCAAAATCGTCTGGAACAGGCCGGCCTGCTTGCTACCTTGAACAATCGGCTGGATGCGGATTTCGCCCGCAACAGGACGCTTCAGACCCAACTCATCCGCGCCCAGGTTGCGCTCATCGACAAACACAGCGAACACCAGGCCACGCTCTTCGGCGGTGCGCATGTACTTCTCAAAGCCTGGCTTCATCATGCACAAGGCCGTCATGGCGTCGTGCACGCCGTTGATGTCCAGGCGGTATTCCCTGCCGAACTTCTTGCCCAGCACACCGCCAAGCTTGATGGTCTGCATGGTCATGGTCGGTAATCCTTGTGCCGCAATATCAGCTTCACCCGGTTGGCCATCGACCACCCGTAGATCTCGCGGGCGGCCAGTCGTCCAGGCATATGGTGGTAAATGAACGGGCCAGAACCGCCCAACTTTGGGGCTGGCTCGCTGGTAAGCGCCGGCTCATCGCCGAGGTAAATCACCGCGTGGTTGGGGAAGTAGCACTCCCGGCCCGGGATGGGGATTTGCAGAACAAGCATGTCGCCCCGCTGCGCCTCGTTGACCTGGTAGAAACCGGTGGCCGCGAAGTTGTCCTCATAGAGGCTCGGACCGTCCTTTTGCTCCCACCACAGGTCATTGCGCTCAAAGTTGGGCAGCTGCAGTCCAGCCTCCCGCGCGTACCAGTCGCGGCACGCTGCCCAACAGTCAAGCAGCCCATGGGAGAAGTCCCGGCCCAGCAGCGGCGCCTGGAAGCCCGAAGGCTTGAACCACTCGAAGTCGCCGCCGGGCCAGCCAACAATGCCCCAGGGCAACTCATGCAACTCGCAACTGACGCGGTCGGCCATGCTCGGCGTCGGGGCCTGGTCCGGGTGGCTGTGAATAATCGCCAGCACTTCGCCGCGATCTTCGGCCTGGGCCATGTCTTTGTGGTCGATCCGGAAATGTTCGCGTGGCGTGGTAGCCAAGTTCGCGCAAGGCACGTACTCGCGTCCGGCAGCAGCCTTGATCAGTACACCGCACGCCTCATTCGGATGGGCCCGCTCGGCGTGCGCTCGAATCTCGTCCTGCAATTTCTGGTTGATACGCATGGTTACCTCGAACTGACAATGATGCTTGCGCCCAGCGATCCACCAAACCGCCTGGTGTTTCCACGCAGCTTGCAACTGCTCCAGCGGCCCGGGCAGCGATCCTCGGAAGGGTTGTCTGTGGGCTGGTTCTTCTTGTCGAACATCGCCGTTCCCATATAGGCGCAAGCCTCATGCCTATACCCGCCACGGCAGGCCCACCGGCACAACTTGGTGATCTGCTGGGACGGCAACATCTGACCTTCCATGTCCGTGGGACTGGAAAGCGAGAACGTCACGGATATACCGGGGAGCGCTTCGGTCTTTTGCTCGATAAACCAGAGGTTCGTTTTGGCCTGGTTGCTGGCTTCAGGGTTTCCCTCGGGGAAGTTGGCGGCGTCCAGGAAGTGGCGGAACGTTTCAATGACCTTGACCCGGGCGCCGGCCAGGTCGCGGAACTGGAAGCACAGGGCGGTGATCGCCCCTCGCACGCCGCCGAGCTCATCATCGACCTGCAGCGTTGGGGTGGCTGGTCGGCCATCCCCGCGTATATCAAAACCCTTTGAATCAATCTGGAGCGGCGAGTAAAGCTGGCCCTGCCAGATGATGTCGCCTTCATGGGCATGGCCGTGGAAGCGCCAGAGCATGCCGCCCAGGCGCGTAGCGTCCAGCTCGTAGAGCCTGATCTGGTTGCCGGGCTCAAGCTTTTGGATATCGTTGTCGTAATTCATAGAGCCCCAGAAACAAGAAACCCCGCACAAGGCGGGGTCTGGTGAGGGTTAGGGTCGGGGGTTGAACACTTGCTTGACGGTGAAGGTGACGGTGTAGATCTCCATGCCAAGGGCCTTTTTCTTATAGCCATTGGCGCGGTACCAGCCTTCTGGCTCCCCGGGCGGTGCATACCTGAAAGCCTTGTAGCCTTCGTGCCGGTCTAGGAACGCCAGAAGCTCTGGCAATTCCTCGCCCGGCAGATTCTCTCCGGTATGCACCAGGTTCCACACCTGACTCTTTGTGTTGATCCCGATGCCGCCGGCCTGGACAATCCCGTCGCCGAACTCGTTTTCCCAGGTGCGCTGGCTAACATCACCATCGGCGCCGACTTCAACATCAAAATCAAAGGTCTCAGCAGTCATCGCTTCCACAGCAATCCCCCCTGCCCCATCTCGCGCTGCAAAAAGCCCCTGAATTGCGTTTCCTGCCCTGCGCCGATCATCTCGCCCTGGCGGCGCGCGTCCTGGTCACTCATACCTGGCTGGGCCTGAACTGTGACCTGAGGGCTGTACACAATCTGCGTAGGCCCGCCCGGCGCCGCCCCGCCACCGCCTGATCCGACCATTCCTGGCCGGCCATCGCTCATCGCCTCTAGCACTCCCGCGCCGATCTGCGCTTGTGGTTGAGCGTTGTTTAGCCCGCTGTCGATTTTGGACAGCATGGCATCAAGCTTCGCGCTGGTTTGAGCGGTGGTGACCCGCTCGCCCTTTTGCAGAAACCAGCTGCCATCTTCAGGAACCGACTCGATACCGTCGTGCGCCATACCTGCCAGCGCGGTCATACCCACTGCAGAAGCCAGGGGAGCAGTAACAGACATTGCCGTCGCCATAGCCGCAGGCGCTGCTGCCGGGCCTATGATCGGGATCGCCGCCGTGGATGCGTACGCATTGAGGCCCGCGGTCAAGGACATAGCCTGAGCGTTTGCCCCCAGGGTGCCGGCGGCGCTTGCCTGAGTGGTCTTGCCAACCAGCATCTGAATGCCCTGGTAGATCAGCCACTGAGCCGCCATATCACCCAGCGCCTTCAACATCGACTTGGCGAAGTTACCGACCATATCGCCCAGCGCGTCACCAGCATCCTCTGCACCGCTGGCCACGTCCGAGAAGAAAGTGCCCAGCCCGCCAGTGGCTTCGCTCAACGCCGTATTGGTGATGTCAGTGGCTTGAGCCGAGTAGTCCCGCGCGGCATCAGCATAGTTTGCCCACGCCTCGTTGACGCCGTTCATCCAGTTGGTTTGCTGCTCGTCCGTTGCGGCGTAGAAGTCCTGCTGGTGCTGCAAGCGTTTGTCGTACTCACTTTTAAGAACTGCTGTTTCTTTGGCGTAAAGTGAGTCCGTGATCTGGTCGGTATTGTGCAGCTCCTCAAGGTTGGCCACATCAGCTGCATATTTTTGGCGCAATGCCAGATCAGCACGCATCCGGTCGCGGGCCTTGTCACCCATTCCGACGCCGGCCAACTCCTGGTCGAACCCGTCCTTGGAGGTCTGGGTGGTCAGTGCCTGAGCGTTCTTGAACGCCGCCAGCTTGAGGGCCTCCTCATTGGCCTTCTGGATCTCTTTGAGCTTGTCCAGCTCAGCAGCCAACCCCAAGAGTTCTTTCTTACGTGCTTCGCTCAGGTTGCCGAGCTTTCCTTCCTGGAGTTCGAAGGACAGCTTCATCACCTCTGTGGCGTCTTTCTGCTTGTCGCCCGTGGTGTTGATCAGCTCGATCTGACGCTTGTAGCCTTCCTCGGCGGTATCAAACGACTTGAGCTGCTGCTTGGCGGCAGACTCGATGGTGCTCGAGTTCTTTTGCTTTGCCTTTGTTGCCGCGTCGTCTGCAGTTTTCTGAGCATCCTTGGCGGCAGCGGCCGAACGAATAGCAACGATCTGCCCTTCGGTTAGCAGAGTGTTCTCACGGATAAATCGGTTGGCCGCTTCGAGATTGGTTTTGTCCTGGGCGGTGGCCAACTGCTTCAATAGCTGATCGAGATACTTTTGTCCGGCCTGGGCAGCACCCGCCCGAGCCGCAGCATTATCGCGCTCTGCACGGGTGTTGGCGTCCGTCTCGCCGGTAAGTTCAGCCAGTGCAGTTTTGAGCTGGGCGATAACTTCTGCCTTATCGGCCGCGGCGCCACCACTCTTCTCAAGGGCGTTGGCCATCTCAGCCGTAACACCAGGGACCTCTCGCACCTGGTCGGCCACAGCCTTCCAATCAACAACCATCCCTGCAGACTGATCGGACGAGGCTTTCTTGATGATATCCATTGCCGACTGAAACTCTGCCGGTAACGGAGCGATACCCCCCATGAAACCTGACGCGCCAGCGAGACCGGCGTTTGTCAGGCTGCTCTGAAATTCGAAGGCGATTGAGCCCGCCGCAGTGGTCAGATCGCCCTCAGCATCCTCAATGGAAGCCTTCAGCTCCCGGAGGGTGACGGACTGCGTAGCCCTATTGAGCTTATTGAATCGCTCAACCAGTTTATCGATCGGGTCGCCGAGATCCCCCAGCTTCTTTTCAAGTACGCTGGTGTTGTCACGCAGAGTGATGAATGCAGTCGCGGCGCCAATAGCAAGAGCGGCAATTCCAACTGGGCCGCCAAGAAGACCGACCAAGCCACTACTTGCACGCCCAAGGCCTGCTTGAGCTGCAGAAACAGCAGTGGTCGCCCTCGCCTCAACCATTCGCGCTTCCGCAAGCTGGAGAGACATTTGAGTTTGGACGGCAGTACCGCGCGCCGCCACGGCCTCTTTCTGAGCGAGAAACACCGTTGTCTGCGCTTTTTGCTGCTCGGCCTGGGCAGCAAGAAGAACGGCGGTAGCCTGTGCTTTTCGCGCTGCGGCATCCTTGTAGGCGGCGTAGGTTGCCACAGCGGCAGAGTTTGCCGAGGTTACGCCATACCGGGTCAGGGCAGCGATCGCGGCAAAAATTGCGATATCAGCCAGCGCTGAAAAATTATCTCCAAGTACGGCAATGCCGCTCCCAAGCGTACCCGTGAAACCAATTGTCTCGTCCAGCTGCCCGATGTACACAGTGAATGCGTTTGAGAGGTTCTGCAACGCATCACGAACTGCGACGCTCATGCTGTCCGCTAGTACGCCATTGGCCTGGGCGGACCTCTGCAACCCCTCAGTTAAAACATCAAGACTCAACTTGCCTAGAGAGCCGAGGCTGCGAATCTCTTCAGCAGTCTTTCCTGTGGATTTAGCGATGGTGTCAACAACAGTAGGCATGGCTGCCAAGATCGACTGCCACCCATCCGCTTCAACCTTGCCCGTCTGAAGCGCTTTCGAATATGCATCGATGGCAGAGCTGGCCTTGTCCGCTGATGCAGAGTTAGTCACCAGCAAGAAGCTGAAGCTGTCCATCACATCCAGCGCCTGGCCAGTGTTGTAACCCATGGACTTCAAGCTGTCCGCTGTACGGATGTAAAGCTCCTGTGCCTCTGCCAGCGGGCGATAAGTGCGCTTCGCAGTGTCCAACAGGCGCTGCTGCACCAGGTCGTACTCGCCTACGCTGCTGGTCGCCATGCCAATACGATCAGACATCTGACCATAGGAGTCGGCAGTCTCAATAATCTTTCCGATTGACGCCGCACCAATGGCAGCCGCAAGCGCGCTCTTTATCAAACCGGAGGCATTTACGGCGTGCTCGCCAGCACGATCAAAGGCGGCATCCACTCTCCCCAGGCTTTTGTCGATCTTGCTGGAGGCCTGGCCGACAGTGGAATCTGCTCGCGCCATCTCCTGGCGCAGCTGCGCCGTGGTGGCCTCAATGCGAACGAGCATCCCCTGTACGTCGGTATCGGCCATGTTTTTCTCCAGAAAGCAAAAAACCGCCCTAAGGCGGCTTTCGATGTTGGGCGGTAGTTTAAAATTTGCAGGCAGCGCGAACTTCTTTCGTTTCTTCCAAAACTTTGGACGTATCAAACTTCGCGGTGATCTCACCAGACAATGTTGAAGCTCTGGCGATGAAGGACTTACTTGCTGCCAACCTATCGAGAAATGGAGGAGTCAAGAAAGGATAGAAGGTAGATTTTCTGTCAGTAGATGGCTCCCACTTATTGGGTTCGTGCGGATCGCTATCTACCCTGATATCGACCAGGGAGTCTGACTCTATTCGACGATTCCAGCTTAGGTAGAAATCCATCTTTCCCGCAGTGCACCGAAAGTGCATCTCAACCGGCTCCTCATTGCCGTCCGAAATAGGGCCCGACTTGAGGACGGATGATCTAGAAACAACATCGGTGAAATCATCTTTTTTTTCTGAGTGAACCCACTTCCAGTAAGGCAATCGGGCCAGTAAATCCTCCCCCTTTTCTTTCTCGCAGCCCGTAACAAAAGTAGCGAGCAGGATTACCGCAATAGCTCTCATAGGTTTCCCTCCTAGGAAAGCCAGAACTATATCAAGCTAGCTTGCCTGACGCCCAGTCAGCGCCTGGCGCAGCTTGTCCGCCACAGTCGACGCGGATGGCTTGCCTGCCTTGGGCTTGGCCTTACCGCCGCCAAATGGGTTCGTCATCTGTGCCCACTCAATCTTGGCGTCCATGGCCAGGAACAGTTCAGGCATTGGCGTGCGCCACGCCAGATCGGGAGGCCAGCCCAGCCACCCCGTGGCCACTGCGTAGAGCCGGTCAACATAGCTGCCGTCTTCTACGGCACTTACGCCGCCGGCCTGGCCTTTCCCGTGCTCGGGCCTTTCGGGTTGTACAGCGCCACCAGGTAAGCGTTCAGTTGCACTGACACCTCCAGCACACCAGCCTGCCAAACCTGTTCGGCGATAGCCTCGGCAGCCTTGCCTTTCAAGCCTGCGCCGCCGGCGATGATCACCGCGCAACCGTCGATGCTCAGGGCGTTGATTGCCTGGGAGGCGCCGCGCAGCCCGCCGAAGTGAGCCTCAATTGCCCGAACCGCCCCAAGCGTAGGCTGGAGCGTGTACGTCTCGTCATCGAGCTTGATGTCGACGGTACCGTGAAGAGTCTTGCTCATGTTTCGAATCCTTGGGGTTTGGGGCCGAAGCCCCGCAGGTTAAGGGGCGGCAGCCGGGAGGATTTCCAGGATGTCGGAGTTGATGCCGATGGTGACGTTGCGGCGAACCACGTTATCAGCGGCGCCGGCGGCGACGGTGTTGTTCATCACCTTGCCGCGCAGGTAGAAGGTGGTTGGCAGCAGCGGCGCCGGGGTGGCATCAGGATCGCCATCGTTCAGGGTAATTTTTATGTTGTAGTCGCCCTTGCTGCGATCCTTGTGGGCGATCTTCAGCTTGGCCTGGCCCAGGTCACCGTTGTCGAGGCCGACCGCCAGGGTCAGGTCGCCGGCATCGGCGGTGCCCTTGTACTTGCGCACACGGCCATCGCGCAGCGACGTGAAGGTCACAGAGCTGAACGTATCACCGAACTCGCCCAGGTCTTCCACTTCGCCGATATCGACATAGGTGTCAGCCTTATAGAGCGCTTCGGTGTCCGCGCCGTTCTTGCTGCCGATGCCGATCCGGCAGCCGGCGGCTGTGTTGAGGTTGTCTTCGGCCATGGGGGTTCCTCCAAGGGCACATTGGATAAAGCCGCGGTGCGGCCGGGTGTGGGATTTAGTGGGTGGTGATAACGCGGACCGTGATAGATCCCTGGTACGTGACGCCGTCAGCATCGCGCTGGGCGTCGGCTTGCTCGACACGGACCGATACTGCCCGGCCAACCTCTAGCGGCAGTCGTCGTTCGTCCAGGGCCGCCACAACCTCGCTGAGGATTCTTTTAACTTCCGCCTGGCCAACGGCATCCGACCACACCGAAAGGTAGATCAGGCGCTGCTCGCGCTTCCTGCCGGCGATAGGTGAGATGTTGGTGGATATCTCCCGGTCGAACGAAACGTACGGCATCGGCGCATCCATTGGCGCGCCATCATGAATCGGGCACGACACTTCGGCGTCCAGCCGAGCGAACATTGCTTCCTGCAACGCGACAGATACATCAAGCATCACTTGCTCCCATGCTGGCCTTGCGCAAGGCGTTCAGGACAGCGGCGCGAATGCTGGCCAGGACGAACTCCCGGTTCACATCCATCGCAGGGCGCAGCCAGGGGTGAGCCGGCCGGGCCGGGATGTCCGGGTACTTTCCGTAGAAGGTGGTTCCGTCTGATTTGTTCTTGGTATCCCTGGCCCGCAAAGCGTTACGACGACCGCCCATCTTCGACTTGTCGCGGTTGTTGGTGTGCCCGCCAATAGAGTTTCGGTCGGCACGGCGATACAGGGTGCCGCTGTAGCCCTTGGTTCCGTACTCAGCGAAACGCAGGTAGAAGAACCGCCGGTTGTCGCTCTTTCCACGAATCCCGATCTGCGCGTCCAGGCCGCTCTTTGAAACGAACGCCCTTAGCGCAGCAGCTGCCGCGCCAGTGTCCTTTGGAACCAGCTGCTTCATCGTGGCAAGAATCTTGTCGGCCGCTTCCTGCATCGCTGGCCTGAGCTCGTTATCCGTCGTTGCGTGGATGTTGCGCAGCGTCCGGCGCAACTTGAAGTCGCCGGACATGCGGGAGCGTCGGACAGCCATGGCCTACTCCTTGGCCCTGGCCGGCTTTTCAGTTGTGGGCGCTGCTTCGGGTGCAGGCTCCACCAGGCCGCGCGCGACAAGATCGGCGCCGAGCTTGGCGTCGACCACAAAATCTTCACCCCTCTCCCGGTCGCCAGTGGCGCCGGACAGGGTGCCCAGGGCAATAACTCTCATGATTCACCTCTATGGATTGGGTACGTTTGAACACAGCAGCCGCAGCATGGTGTTCTCGTTGTCGATCAGCGCAGCGCCGATCAGGTAGGTGGTGGTGATTCCTTTTGCTGTATGCACCAGGCGATTACCGGCCACCGCGTCAGCCCTGGGGCGAATGCGGATTTCGGCGATGATTACCGCCGTAAGCCTTTCAGCAACAGGGGCAATGCGGCCTGTCGGCATAGTGATCTCAGCCCACAGCTTGCCGACTTCGACCCAGGTGACATCGGAGCCACCTGATTTGTTCTTGGTGAGCACCGGCTTGAACATCGTGCAGCGGTGACGCATTGGGCCTGCTCTCATCAGAAACGCTTCCTGTACCAGAGGAGTCGGTCGAAGGCCAAAGGAACTGCCGATGAAATGGTGCCGATCACGACGGCCTCGCGGTTGGCGTACCAGTGGCCGACAAGCAGCAGCACCGCCTGCTCGACATCCGGGGTAAACCCCATTTGCTCCGGCCCTGTTGGCTCGGTTTCCACCAGTACCCGGTCACAGTGCATTGCGACGTGGGACTTGGCTGCCTCGAAGTAACCGGCAATGATCGCGTCCTCGTCATCGCCGTCGATACGGAGGTGCAGCTTCACGCGCGCCAGGTCGATCATTTAGGTTGCCTTCGCTTTCTTTACTGTCACTGACTTCTCCTTTGGCGCGGGAGCCGCCTCGACTTCCTCAGCCAAGTCCATGCCAATCAAGGCCTCGGCGATCTCATCAGTCACCGGGCGCTCCTCGAATTGATCGAAGTGTCCGGCGTGATAATGGGAGAACTGGCGTAATGCACGAATCGTCTTCATGTCGATAGTCGGGGCAGTTGCCTGCCCCGCACCTGTAGTTATCCAGCCGGAGTGAAAGTGCCTTTGATAATTGCGGTCGGACGGTAGTGAGTCACCGCCAGGCGCTCTTCACAGAGGATGGTCAGCATGTTTTTCACGAAGTTGTCGCGATCCTGGTTGCTGATCTCGATGGTCGCGTCCATGCGGTCCCAGATCTGCGAGGCCAAATCGAAGCCGCCAACAGTGAAAGTGCCCTGGGCCTGAGCCTTGGTAGCCACCACCGGCAGACCCCACATGACTTTGGCAGCGAATGCGGCTGGGCCACCGAAGATGTAGCGACCATCAGCGTCTTTCAACAGCGCGATCGCGTGCCAGTCGCGTGGGTTGAGGATCAGACCAGAAGCCTCGAACTCCGACTCGCTCGTCTGGAAGATGGCATGAGCGATCTGGTCAGCGCGAGTGTCACCCGTGGCGTTGAGTGCAACGTCGTAGGCGCTGGCCACCTTATTCAAGCCGATCAGGTTGTCGCCGGTGCCGTCGCCGTTGAGCAACTGACCTTCTTCAACAAGGTCCAGGCCGAAGAGCAAGCGGCCGTTCACGTAGGATTCCAGCATCGGGGCATCGTCCATGATCTGGCGCGAGGCCTGAATCCAGTGAGCGATGGTTTTGACGTTTGCGGTTTCCTTCGTGAAGGTCAGCTGCGACTCAGGCTTGAGCGCGCCTTCAGCCACCGGTGCCGCGCTGTTGGTGAACACGTTCTCGCGCACGTACTCGATGGCATTGGAGGTGGTGCGACCTTGCGCCAGCAGATCCCGGATGGTCAGGCGGCGCAGCCCTGGCATCAGGATGCCGGCGTTCTGCTGCGGCTGGACCAGCGCGCCCGCGGAGGCTGCACCGGCGCCCAGGGCCTTGCTGAAGCTCTTCACGTCAACCTTGCCCGAAGTGGAACCATTCCAGCCTTTTTTCAGGTCTTCGGCTGCGCGTTCAGCAAAAGACTTCTTGGTTTCTGGGTTGTCCAGGGCGCCGCCAGCGAGTTTCGATTCAAGATCGAACAGGCGGGTACCGGCAGACTTCAGTTCGTCCTGCACAGTTTGCAGGTCACCCTGCAGCTTCTTGCTGATCTCGCCGGTAGCGGAGATCTCTTTCTTCTGCTCATCGAACAGCGCGGTCATGTTGGTTTGCGCGGTTTCGATAGCCTTTTGAATTTGGGCCAATTCGGACATGGTTCAATTTCCTACAGATGGGAAGGACTTGATGCGCTCCAGGAGCGCGGTGATTTCGCCACCTTCGGAATCGCTCCGAACTGCGGACTTGAACCGGGCGATAAAGCCCAGCGCTTGCGACTTCGATAGACCGGCCGAATCCCTCAGCCAGTGTTCTACGTCGCGAATGGTGGTGATCGACTCCATGCTTTTCATAGAATCGATGGTTGCTTGTTCATTGGCAGGGAAGGTGCAGATGCTGATCTCGCGAAGCGCTTGCACGTTCTTGAACGCCCGACCGGTGTCGATGATGCTGTAGTCGTCTTTCGTGACCGTGAAGCCCACAGACATACCTTCGACCGTCTTGTGCTCCATGGCGGCGCGCAGGTCGTTGGAAGCGGACATACCGGGCGTAAGCTCACCAATGACGATCAGGCCTTTGCTGTCCTCTTCCAGTGCCTGCCACTTGCCGACGGGCATTTCCCACGTTTGATGGTTGAAGAACATCCCGACCTTTCGGCTTTGTCCGGCCAGGGCCTTCTTGTAAGCGCCAGGCAGGATGATGTCGCCGTCCGAGTCGATGACATCAAAGACACTGGCGTAACCCTCGAAAACCCCAGCTTTGCCATCCGAGGAGAATTTGATTTCGGTGTCGGTAAAGGCCAGGGTCTTTTGGATATTTGACATTGGGTAGCTCCAGAAAAACTAAACCCCGCTAGGGGCGGGGTTCGTTTTGCCAAGTTGATCTAGCGGCACGTTCTGCGACTGGCGTGTGGCGACATCGCCGCCTGGCAGCTTGGGCCGGTTATTAACCCGCCTGCCTTCGTTCGGTGTCAGCAGCCCCGTATCGATAAGGGTTTTCAGGTAGTTCGCCCGCGCCGTCGAGTCGCCGCTTAACAAGCCGTCTCGGTTGTGCTCAGCGTGGAACACGCCAAGGTCTTTTGGCTTGACGAGCCAGCGGAGAATGCAGCCCTCCCATATTTCAAGGTAAGGATCGAGCGCGTACTGGAGAAACCCCAGGTTCTGCTGCTCAATGCCGGAGCCCCAGCTGGTTGACTTTTCAACATCACCCACAAGGTGAGGCGGGACGCCAAAGAACCGAGCCAGCTCGCTCACCTGAAACTTTCGAGCAGCCATCGTCTCAGCGTCCTGCGGGCTCACTCCGATGGCCTGAGTGGTAAACCCACCTTCCAATATCCACAGCCGTTTCTTTACCGGGCCGCCGGATATCTCTTTGAAGTTGGCCTCCACCTGGTTGCGCTGCTCGGTGGTGAGCAGCTTCCCTTCGCCCGTCATCAGCAGTTGTGGTGACTTCGCACCGTTGGCATAGAAGTCGCGTTGCTGATCCTCCATAGCAACGGCGACACCTGCCGTCTTGGCGGCGAAAGCGATTGGGGAAAGGCCGACCAGCCCGTTAAAGCCAAAACCCTTCAGGTGGAAAATGTCGCTCTGCTTGAAGTCGGCGTATTCAGTGTCTCGCCGATATCGGTAGATGATCCGCTTGCCTTCCAGGCGAACATCCATATTGACCGACATCAGCGGGACCAGGCTGATTACGTCGCCAGCGCTGTTTCGCTCCACCAGCGCGTAGGCGTTTCCGTAGTAGCAAAGCTGCATGGTCATCGCGACACGGAAGTCGAAAGCCGTCATGAAGTCGTTAGGCCGATATTTGAGCAGTCGCGCGAGCGGGTTATCCAACCCGACCTTCACTCTGTCCTCGCCCTTGGTTTCGAAAACGTCCAAGGGCATACATGCCGTAACACTCGATATAAGCCGCACGCACGCGAAAACCGTGGAGATCTGGAGCGAACGCTCATCTGTTACGACCGAGTCGCCAACCTCACCGGTAGCGGAAACAGGCCCTGTCTGAGATCCCTTGTTCGGCGTCGACAACCGACCGCCGACAAAGAAGCTCGCCATGCGCGCCCAGAAAGGGCTTCGGGTGCGCAGGTCAATGCTGTAGTCGGTATCTGCCATTACATGCTCATCGGTCGATTGAGGAAGTCATCAAGGTTCTGGGTCACGGTTCTTTGCTCTGCTGCGCCCACGGCCATAGCCAGGGCAACCGCGCCGTCGATCCGGCCAGTTCGTTTTCGCTTCGAAAAACATCTGTTCTCCTGGGCGTCGGCCTCCATTACAGCGGACGCGACGTTCCAAGTTAGACAAGGGTTATCAAGTACCTGAATCTTGCCCGTGGCGATCAGGTCTTCGATCAGATCGATGGAGTGAGTCATCCACAGATTGGATTCTCTCGCTGGGCGGAAGCCTTGCCCGTGAGCCACCAGCTTCAACTCGATGCCTTGATCCTCAAGCTCAATTTCCAGATAGCTCATATGGAACGGATCGAAGGCAACCGCCTGGATGTCGTACTTCGCGGCCAGCTCGCCCAATCGCTTTGCAACAAAGGCATAGTTGATCGCCTTGCCGGGCGGTGCGTGGATGTGTCCATCCTGAAGCCAGATGTCGTACGGCACGCCGTCAACCGCGGCGCGGTCAAGCAGCGTGTCCTTGGGCGTCCAAAACTCCGCGATTGATTTTCCCTGTTCTGGGAAATACAAATTCAGCGCCGTCAGGTCACGCTTTCCGGAAAGGTCGAGCCCCCCATAGCAGATCTGACCTGCCAGTTTCTCGGGGTCAAACTTCGCACAGCAAGACAGCCAGGTATCAATATCAACCCATGGGTTTGCCGCATCCACCCACTGACAGAAGTTCAGGCGGCGAACAGTGCTCGCCTTCGCCGGCATCCCCTTTGCGTCGGTCACCTGCTCGCGCAGATACTTCGGCTGGAACGTGTGCCCCAGAGACGGGTTGGCTTTGCCCCAGCACTTCTCATCCTTGAACGGGTCATCGCCCTTATCCAGGGAGCAGATGAACGAGAAGAAACCATCGTTGAAGTGGCGATGCCGCTTTGTCACGCCTTTGGCGCCGGCCTCGCAGACGTTCACGCCGAGCTGGTGATAGCTGTAGCAAACCGAGTTACGGTCGTGACCGCTGTTGGTGATCATCAGGATCAGCGCTTGGCGGCGACCTTTGGTGCCCGCCCGCATGAACTCGACGGTCTTGTTGTTCTTGTGTTCGTGCACTTCGTCGATCAGTGCGCAGTGGGGCCGCGGACCAGACTGCCCATCGTCGGAGCTGATCGGGCGGAAGAACGAACCGGTTGCCAGGTAGGCCAGGTTCCAGACCTTCTCATCGCGGCCCGACTTCTTTATTTTCTTCATCAGCGACGGCGACTGATCAACCATCGCCACCGCATCGCGGAACAGGATCATTGCCTGGTCGCGCTTCGTCGCTGCGGCATACACTTCGGCGCGCGGCTCGTTGTCTGAGGTCAGGCAATACAGGCCGATGCCCGCCGCCAAAGGCGACTTGCCCGAACCTTTCCCCGACTCGATGTAGCAAGTCCGGAAGCGACGGAAGCCGTCCGGCGCCATCCAGCCAAAGATCGAACCGACGATGAACGCCTGCCAAGGCAACAGAATGAACGGCAGACCTTCGTGCTCGCCGCCGTTGAGCTTGAGTACTGTCTTGAAGTAACGGATAGCCCGGTTGGCTTTTTCGAGATCCCAGGTTAGCCCGCGCTTCGGCCCGTCTTCCAGGTCTCGCAGGTGGCGACCACATGCGTTTCTAATATCGGGACCGGCCAACACCTTGCCGGAGTAAACCTCTTGAGCCCAGGCCGTTACTGGGTCGACCGCATAGGAAACCTTCTTGACCTCAATTGAAGAACTCGTCTTCCGGGTCTTTGTCTTGAGGTTCGCCAATGGCCTGGACCTTGGATCGGGCGGCGGGTGTCATGCCGAAATGGGTAAGGTAAGAGAGCAGCCGGCGGTCGGCGTCAGCCGCCATCGCCACCGCCGGATGCGCTTTGATCAGTCCGGCTTCGGTCGAATAGGTATGGCCCTCTTCGGAAATAACTTTGGTCAAGCGGCGAACCTCGGCGGCGACCTCGCACAACCGCTCAAGGGTTTGAAGGTCGGCTTCAGTGAGTACGCCCATGGACGAGGCGAGCGGGCAGAAAACTTTCCACACCGCCTGGCCTTCTGCCGTCATCGTGACGGGCGGCGACTGGTATGAGGCGACCGCAAGCTGAGGCTCCCGCTTGTTTTCCCGACTGGCACGCAACGTGCCGGTGACCTTTTTCTGGGTCGTCGGGGCGGGGGTTCTTCCCTTCAAAAAAACTCTCCAATTCTGGCTTTATGCGTAAAGAGGGTCGAGGGCGGTCCTATACAGCGGATTCCCGAACTTTTGACCCTCCCCCTAGGGGCATTGGCGTGCCACACCGAAACGGCGCTGAATTCGTGAGAAACATTCTCACTTCGACGACTTCTGGCGATTCCAGTGATGGTTCGGGTCGATAGGCAGGCCATTGACGTCACACCCAACCACAACGCCGGACTTCTCCTCTCGCTGCTTCGCGCTGTCATGGCAAAGCTTGCAGAGGCTCTGCAGGTTGGTCGCATCGAAGAACAGCGTGACGTCACCACGGTGGGGCTTGATGTGGTCAGCGATGTTGGCAGCTACCACGCGGCCCTGCGAGGTGCAGCGGCGGCACAGTGGCTCTGCTTGGAGCTGAGCCCACCTGAGCCGATACCATTCCTTGGTCTTGTACAGGTGGTGCCAGGGTGATGTGCTCGCCACCGGCTTAAGCCTCTGCTGCGATCTTGATCATTGCCATGAGCGCACCAATAAGCGCCTTGTCGGAACGTGTAGCGATAGCGATCACCTCGGCTTCAGCCTTGAGGACCTCGGCTTGCTCGTCTGCCGACATCTCGGTGACCATGCCCTTCATCTGGTAGTACTCAGCACTGACTGTGCTCATGGGTTGTTCCTCGTTGCGCGCCACGATTTGGCGCATTCGAAAACGTGGCGCGGATTAATCCATCCTGAGGATGCGTGCGACATTCCCTCGGGCGCGATAGACCAGCACCACCAGAACGATCAGAACCATCAATAAGAACGGGGATACGGCCGGCACCGGCTTGGCGAACATTACCGATAGCGTGATCAGCAACGACTCGCACCCAGTGCCTACGGCAAGCAGGTAGGCCAGCCACGACACACCGGCACGGTAGCGCGCACCATCACGGCGATAGACCGCGATGCGGTAGCAGATCGCGCCGCACAGAGCGGCAGCGATCAAAGTCCAGGGATCAACCATTGCGACCTCCAAAGCGGTCAGCGATGAATCGCAACCAGCCAGGCGTCTTGCCGCCCTGCACCCACTCCAACAGGCTGATGCACACCACCACGCAGAACAAGGCGCCGAAGAAGGCCACTAGGCCTGAGGTGTTCGCCCAGTTGCGGCCCATCACCTCACTCGACACGTAGTAGCCCAGCACCCAAGAGGCCAGGAAGTAACCAAGCCTCGACAGCGCCGTCAGTTCTCTGGCGAACACCACGAAGAACATCGCGCCCGCAAAGGCGCCCACAACTGCATTCACATCAATGCCAGGGATAAAGCTTGCGGTAGTCACACCAACAGCAGCCGTCACCGCCAGCGCACCGGTACTCGGTTCGGCCATCGTTGGTACTCCATGTTTGTTGTTCTCCCGGTTAGGGAGTGAAGGAATGGATTAGCGGCCGAGTGGATTCAGCGCCGCGACCAGCAGGGCGTGCCCCTTGAACAGGTCAACGTGCGCCAGGCTGGTCAGCTTACTGTCGGCGAAAGAGTGGCCGTTCAGTAGCCGGTCCAGCTCTTCCAGTGACTCCTTGAGCTGTATAGCCTTCTTCAGCACCGTTTCGTCGTACTCGGCACGAACCTTGGTCACGATAGCGCTGACCTGCTCGTAATGAAGGCCTGCACCACACGGACCCACCTTTCGGGAGAACCATTCGTCAGGCGTGTAAACGGAACCAAAAACCATCCCGTCAGCGTGATAGAACTCGCTGTCGGTGATGCCGAACAATCCGATGTTCGAAACCCGAGTAACCTGGGTCGCGTCGATAAGTCTGCCGGTCAAGCGCAGGAACTCTGCGGGAGCGCTCTCTGACAGCGCCCTCAGTGCGCGCCATAGGCGGTCAATGCTCGCACCAATGACTGCATCGGCCACAGCCCGGGTACCACGATCTACTTGCTCCGACATTTGCTGTGCTCCAGAAACGACGAAGGCCCGCCGACATGGCGAGCCTTGGAATGGGTGCAGGTGGCAGGAGCTGATTTCCTGCTTTCAGTCATGGCCAAAGGCTTGACTACAGCGCTTCATTCGCCGCGCATCCAATGCGCATTCATCTGCATAACGTGCGTGTCTTCCCACGCTGCCCGCTTGAGCCAGCCCCAATAGCACAAGAATGAGCTGCTCATGCTGCCGGTGTTCTTCCGTAACGCGTGACTACCGGCTATACCGCGTCCAGGCCCGCCCGAAGGCCCACCCTGGCTATGGCTTCACGCAACAAAGTTTGTCAGTAGGCGAAGGCTATGCAGAAAGCTGCCTCTCGCCCTTTTCGAGATTTTCAACAGCCCAAAGTGGCTGGAGATTTGATAGCCGATTGACGGCTTTAGGATCGGTCACTCCTGACCTGATCAGCTCGGAAAGTGGCTTCACGTGATCAACGTGCCACTTTCCGTGGTTAGCCCAGGTCATTCCTGGCTTGAACAGGCCTTCAATATGGGCGCGGAACTCGTTGGGTAGATAGCCACACAACTCAAAGGCTTTAGCTGGTCGCCCCGCCTTGGTAGCCCTGACCATTCGCTTGACAATATCCCTGATCAGTTCAGATCGCCTGAAGTCGGGATCTGACGAATAGCGCGCCTTCCTGCGACTCGAAAGGTAGTGGCGATTGCTCGCCTGCCACTTCGCGCCATAAATTGCGATAGCAGCTTTGTTTTCTACGTAATACTTGGCGGCAGTCTTTGCAATTGATGCTTTGTTCTGCTGCCGTCGCGCAGTAATTTTTTCTTTGCTCTTAAGGTAGTGGGCGGCTTTCTCTGCCGCGACCAGGCCAGGATTATCAGCCTTCCGCTTGCGGCTACGCTCGGCAGTAGCGGATGGATTCTCCTGATAACTCCTGCTGGCGCGCTCAATAGTGCATGTCACACAACCGCCACTTTTCGTGTATCGGTCCACTACATGCCCGGCGCGACAAGCCTCACCCGTGAAATAGAACTTCAGCCCGAGAACCTTAGCGTCTACACGGCTAATAGGCTCTTTCATGGGGAAATCCAAATCGTGGGCAATAAAAAACCCGGCTCAAATATGGCCGGGCTTTCTCTGTTTGGGCGTCATCCTGTGATGCACCAAACCGCAGGTTCGAAATCTACGCGGTCACTCGGTCACTGTCAAGCAACCTGCTGAAGCAAAAGACCGCGCTCCTCGAGCAGCACCTCAACGGCTATGTGCGCCGCACTCACCTGGTCATCCAGCCAGCGCTTGGTGATCGAGCGCCAGCGGCGCAGCGTCCTTTCCGGCGTACCCTCAGCATCCCAACTGTGCAGCACATAGAACGACCCCGGTAGTCCGTTCCGCCTCTCCGGAACCATCCAGGCCATAACGCACTTGGTCTTGAAAAGTTGGTGGGCGGGACTGACAACCCTGGGTGTGAGATACGCGGCGGCGATCCTCACCTCATTCTGGTTGATCGAATACTTGCCCACCAGCGCCTGCCACTGGATCTCCGGTAGTGCCCGCTTGATGGTCGCTCGGGTCATTGAATCCTGAGTCAGCCGCTCCTCCGGGGATAGATCATCGCTTACCGACCCTCCGGGCAACTCATCATCGAAGGTGGCTTTGTACTTGCGCTGCCATGAGGCCTTTTTTGTGCCGTCGTGGATCTCGATAGACATCACCCGACTGATGCAGTGTGCAGCATCGCGATAGACAGTCATGCAGCCCTCCGAATGCGGCGTGGTGGTGGGTTGTCGTCAAGGCCAAGCAGGTTGCGCAACAGCTTGTCGGCCGATTTGCTCTTGGCGTTCCCCTCTGCAACCCAGCGCTTGCAGTAATCCCCAAACTCGATATTGACCCGGGTTGCGCGCCAACTGGCGACCATATCCAAGAGGCAGGCCATAGCTGCGGCGCCGCCAACCTTCTCCTGGGCCAGCCCCTCGCCGGCGATCTTCAAGAACTTGCGCTCATGTTCCTGCAGGCTTTTGCGCGGCAATGCCGCCGTCACGTTACTCATTTGCGGCACTCCCGAGGCTTTTACAAACCTCCAGTATGGTTAATTGTCGAATGTGACAGCAGCCCATGCAGGCCGTGGGTTGTGGGCGATTATGTGAATCTCCGAATCTAACGCCTGTCTGCTCTGCGCCAGCGCTTTGGCCGATCCGGTCTAACACTTTCGGGCCGGTCATAACGTTGCACTCCGCACCTGCAGATATTCGTTTGGCTTCATGCCGTTGCGAGCCTGGGAGGAGATAGCGTGGCTCCAGGATCGATATGCCTCCTCGGGCGAATCTCCAACACCGGCCCACGGGTGTTCCTTCGAGTAGCACCAGAACGTGCCACTGCGGCCAGTGATCCGCGCCTTCGGTAGTCGCCCAGTGAACCCGACCTTGTGCCGCGCCAGCCAGCACTCGACCGCCGGCCAGATGATCTCTTGCTCGGGCTTGGAGAAGTCGCCCTTTCCTCCGTTGCTGTAGACCTCAGCCAGGCCGTAGTCCTGATTTGCCACCCACAGGACAAAGCCGCTGGGCGTGTGGATCAACTTGTAACCCTTCATCGCCCAAGCCCAATCCTCGGGATAGTCGCGGATCGACTCGGCGATGCGTTCGGCTTCGGGGTGCCGAGGAACTTCAATAATCTTCATGCCGGGCTCTAGCGTGAAAGCCTCACCACGCAGCGCTGCTGCATGGGCCTTCTCGATCTCTGGCTTCCGCCCCAATAAACGATCAATCAGATTAAAACTTCTCATCGTTCCTCCTCCCCTTGTACTTGCTGGCGAGTGGGCGGCCCATCTCGACCTCTTCCTCTGATGGATACGGGTTGCCGATAAGCTCAACAAACCGGTGATAGGCGCCCTGGTGCTGCACGCGGCATGAGCCCGTGGGCCCGTGCCTGTTCTTGTCGACGATCAGCTCTGTGACGCCAGCCTTTCCGGCGTCGGATTCACCATCGCGATGCACCAGGATCACCACGTCAGCGTCGGCCTCGATCTGCCCGGAGTCGCGCAGGTCGCTTTTGGTTGGGCGCTTGTTGGGGCGATTACTCGGGCCTCGGTTGAGCTGGGCCAGCACCACGACAGGCACGCCCAGTTCCTTCGCCAGTCGCTTCAGGCCCTTGCTGATCTCGGTGACCGTCTCGTATCGGCTCGACGACTTGTTTTCGCCGTTGACCAGGCCGATGTAATCCAGGGCGACGAACGCCAGCCCATGCTCGCGTTTCACTGTCCGGCAGATCTGACGAATATCCCGCAGGGTAAGCGACGAGTCATCACACATGATCAGTGGGGAATCCTGCAGCTTGTTCACTGCCATGGTCAGCCCCGGCCATTCGGCCTCGGTCATCGAGTGGCCTTCGCTGATGTGCTTAAGTTGCACGCTACCGACCGATGCCAGAGACCTGTTGGTCAGCTCCACATCCGTCATTTCCAGCGAAAACACCAGAGCCGGCTCCTTCTTGACCAGGGCAACACGTTCGGCGAAGCCTAGGCCCAGAGTGGTCTTGCCGCTGCCGGGCGTGCCAGCGACCACCACGACGTGGCCCGGGCAAATACCCGGAATGAACTCATCAAGCGACGGCAAGCCGGTATCGAACCCAAGGCTTGCCGTCCGATTGAATCGGCGGTCAATACCGTCGATTGCCTCGTTCAAAATGTCCTTAACGAATCGGTACCGGCGGCGCGAATCGAGCCCTTCCGCCTCAAGCGACACCCACGCCTGCTGGCCCTGGCTCATCACCTCGTCAAGCGGTTCACCGTCAATCAGACGCTGACTCATGATTCTTGCGGCAGCGATAACCCGGCGGGCAACTGAGCGCTGCTTGACGACTCGGGCGTATTCGTCAAAGTTCGCGGCGCTCGGTGTGTTCTGCACCAGCAGCCCCACAACGGCCACAGAGCTCTGCCGATCCGCAAGAAAGGGGCGAGCCTCGCAGATGGTCACAACGTCCACTGCGCGGCCTTTGGAGCGTAGTCCCAGCACGACCTCGAACAACTCGGCACAGGCAGGATGGTGAAAGTCCGCAACGGACAGCTTCCCCCCGGCTTCATCGATCAGGTCGGATTGCTGGATCATGCTGCCGATCAGGGCGTATTCAGCCTCATGACTGTAGAGCGCCGAGTCGGGAACCTGGTGGTAGGGCGATGGAGACTCGTGAATTTCAGGGTAATCCATCATGCCAAGCCTCCCGACCGCGCCGACTTCCAGGTGAACGGCGCCAGCAGGCCCTCATTTTCGCGAAGGCGATCAGCAGCCCGTGGCCCGATGAAGGTGTGCAGATCCTCCGGCTTCTGATTGCTGATCAGGATTGTGGGCTTGATCAACTGGTAGCGGCGGTCGATCACCTCGTGCAACAGGCCGGGCGTGAAGTCCTTCCCAGGCTTCGCGGTGTGCATACCCACCTCATCGATCACCAGCAGGTCGACAGATGCCAGCTCGTTGATCAAATCCGTCTTCGATGGCCCTGAGTTGCTGCGGAAGCTGTCAGTCACAGCCTGGGTGATCGACTCGGCGGTGACGATCAGTCCGGTGCTGCCGTCGTGGCGGACAATGCACTGCAGGATTGCGCAGGCCAGATGCGTTTTGCCGGTACCGATTTCGCCCATCAGCATCAGCGCGCGGCCGGCGTCACGGTGCTCATCGAACTTATCAGCGTACTTACGGCAGATGCTCAGTGCGCGCTGCTTGGCCTTGTCGTCGCCCGTGACGTAGCTGCTAAGGCTGCACTTGCGAAAGCGCGGAGTGATGCCGGTGGCCATGAGGTCGCTGTTGAGGCGCTCAGCTTCGACCTGAGCCACGGCCTGCAAATGCTCCTCGCGATCCTTGGGCGTGTTGTACAGCGCTTGCCAGCGGCAGGCCGGGCAGGTGTTGAGCTTCCACGATCCGTCGAACTGCTCCACCAGCGACTGCTTGAACGCGTTGTGCCCAGGAGTACCGCAGGACCTTTCGCGGGTATCAGCCAGCTCAGGCGCCAGGATGAATTTAGAAACGGTCATTGGGGTAGTCCTCCTGACGGTGGGTTGGCACGCTGAGGACGGCGCTCTGGCTGGAGTGTTGCGTGGTGCCATATGCGGGCTTAAGTTCATCAGTCCAGCGCTCACCGTTCAGCCAGGTCGACGCCATAGGCACGTACTGGCCGTCATCCTTCGTCCAGTCGCGGGAAAGGCGGTGACTGCCCAGGGCCGTCATCAGGGTTTGGCGAAGTTCGTCGTTTGGCTTGAGCTTCTCCCATGCCTTGCGAGCGTCCTTCTTCGACTTCTTGTTCGGGTACAGCTTCCAGAACACTTCGAAGGCTTCGGCCAATTCCACTTCCGATGTGCACAAGGTTTTAGGTTCCTTGACTGGTTCAGAAGAGTGACTGGTTCTGGGGGCAGCTCCTGCCCCACCCCCTGGGTTATCTCCTGCCCCAGGTGGGTTATCTGCTGCCCCACCCCCTAGGTCAGGAGCTGACCTACCATCAAGCGACAAATGGAAAACGTTAGACTGATTCATCTCGCCCTTTCGGCGGTATTCCCGGCGAAGAAAGCCAGCCTTTTCCAGCTCGCGAATATGCACCTTCACAGTGGAGCGTCCGATCTCGCACTGATCGGCAATATGCTGATACGACGGCCAGCACTCGCCCTGATCGCTGGCGTTGTCGGCCAGCTTGACCAGAACCAGCTTGCGCAACGGGTTTCCGACCTTGGTTTTCATGGCCTTAACCATCAGATCCATACTCATATGTCCAGCTCCCGCGTAATCCGGGCAATGAACGCGTCATAGCTCTCGGTCATAACCACGCCGCGATCCTCTAGGGCGCCGCGCGAGGCCTTTGCCATGGCGTAGACCTCCCAGCGGTCGCGATCGGGCAGGTGACGGCAATTGGAGTAGTTGGGCCAGGGGCCGGCGACTACTTCGCCAGTAGTGGTGGTAACTACCGGGATTCCGGTAGTTGATTCCAGGGGAGTAGTCATTGCGCCTTCCCTCCAGCGACAACCCTCAAGGTCGGTGGGATTTTCGGACCAAATGGCGCGCCAGGTGCGAACGGATCAGGCAACAGGTCGCGCGGACACTCCTTGAGGAAGTCCGCAAAGGCCAGGTGACAAGCATTGAACAGTGGAGTGTCGTTCCACTCTTGCTTGCGGCGAGCGGCGCTCTCCTCGATCGCGTGGGCAAACACCAGATCCGAGACCGAAGTGCTCCCATCCACCCTTACCTTCTCACGCTCGACGATGTTGACCTCCAGCAGGTCGCACAGGCGGTCAAAGCCCAGACCGTCCGTGAGCCCTTCGGTATCCAGCATCAACGAGCGGCCAAAGCCAGCCAGCACTTTGCGCAAGTCGTCAAACTGCTCCTTGCGATGCTGGCTTGATTGCTCCCGGAGCTCGTAGATTTTGTTTGCCGTGAAGGGAAGGTGATGGCGCAACTTGCCCGCTTCGCGGCGAAACGCCCGCCTCTCCGACCTAATAGCGTCGAAACGCTCGCCGAAAACCCGGCAGATACGGCGAGTGGTTATGAGGCTGGTGCTCATGCTGGCACCGGGCTTTTGTGCTATGCGGACAAGTTCACGCACCAGGCTGAAGCCCGCGGGTAACTGCTCGGTACTGCTGTGTCGTGCGTTCATGCGGAAGTCCTCTGGCGCAGCTTGAAGCGGCCTTGCTGAATATCGGGATGGGTGGCTCGCTCAGCGGTCACCAACGTGCACTCGGTGACGAAGCGGTCGAAGCGGCGGGTGATATCGGCCTTTGGCCAGATGGCGTACGGCTGCGCGCCGTCGTCAGCGTGATTGCTGCGCACCATGGCGAACGGCAGCGGCGCACCGGGGATGTCGCGCATCACTGCATTGATCACCCAGGGCGGAATGCCGTGACGAAGGTTGATGCGCTCACGGATCGTGGTCATCGACTCAAAGCCGGCGGGCCTTGAGTCGAGGTAGCGAACCTGCTCGACGTTGGCCACCCGGGTTTCTATCCGCTCCAGCGCCACCTGCTGTTCCCGCTGCTGGCGCTCGACAGCCACCAGGTGGTTCGCGTTGGCGGCGGTGATCTCGGCCTGGGTCATCGGGCGAGAAGCCTTCTCTTCCAGGTCGTGAAGGCGCCGAATTACTTTGTGCCGCAACGGGATGCTGTAGCCGGTGATCAGCGTTTCGGTCAGCTCGCGGTCGAGGTGGTATTCGATCTGCTCCCGATTCATGCTGTCCAAATAGATGCCCCCAAAACTGGGGATATCTTTTTTCAGCTCGGCGAGCATGTTTTCAATGTCGCGCTTGACGTGGTCGTGACGCTTTTCGGTCAGCTCGGCAATTTCACGCGAGGACATGGTGACGGCATCGCCGCCTTGGAATTTGGCGATGGTCATTGGCTCACCTTCGAGTTGATAGCTGCATGGAAAGCTTCGTCTGTACGCTCTAGGTCTTCATTCGCCAGCTGGACAAAGGAGCGCATGGGAATTTCGTCAAAGCTTGATCCCAGCCTCTCAGCAGCGGATTCAAGCCAGTAACTGATCTCACTGATGAATCCGGTACGCTGACCTTCCAGAGACCGCTTTTCCTCGTCAGTAGTAGCTACTTTGGCCTCCATGGAATCGAGTACGCTTTTCAGGCTGCTGCTGCCCAGCCTGCAAGGGTTCTCGCGCTCGTCGCGCAGGTACTTCAGGAACATGCGCCCAACCACGCGCCCTACTTCGATGCCGCCGAAGAAGCCACCAGCGAGTGGAACATCCCAGTTCGAGCAGCGCTCGCTATGATCCTTGCCAACAAATGGCAGGCGATCCCAGGCGTGTTTGCCTTCTGGCTTCGACCGAAGGCAAACTCGCTTACTTTTGGGGAGTGGACGCTTGGATTTAGGGATGGAGATCTTCATTGCGGAATCTCCAAATCGGTTGCTAGTCGGCAGAAGTCGCGGTGCGATGCTGCCGCGATGAGCAAGATGGCCCGATGAATTCCTTCTTCGCCTCGCACATCGATCTGGGCTTCGTTGTCGTCTGAGGAGTGCCTCTTGCATCCACCATTGGCAATCAATACCTCGGCGAGAATTTGGATGGTCCCGAGCGAGACTTCGAGGCGCTCCGCTACTTCGGTGTACATGCTCATTGAAGTATTCATGGCTGAACCTCCAGATTCCGCGCCACGTTTTCAGATTGCGCAGAACGTGGCGCAGGGCAAAGGGCCGCGATTTTTTTGAACTGCTCAAACGCGGTGTCAAGGGTGGCGCCGCCGGAGTCGTCGAAATGCTTCACGAGTTCGGTAAGGATCGGCACATCAGCGCCGCCGCCAGTATCAACGTCGCGAGCGATGGCGCGAGCGATGGCCGCAACCCAATTGCAGATGTCAATGTGCGCGAGGAGTTGGAATTCAGCCTCTTCGATCAGGTCCTTGATTGTCTGGGCGGTCACAGGACACCGCCTTGGGCATAAGCCCCGTTGCGGCGTAGCAAGTCGCGGCAAGCCTCGCCATCGTCGGACGGTTTCGAGCAGATGATGGCGAGACCAGCAGCAAGCCCGTCGATCACGCTGGCTGGCAGCAGTTCCGTCTCGACCTCAATGGCATGAGCCTTACGCAAAAGTGTTGCCAATGCCCAGACGAATGCACCAGCTTCCTGCATGTCTTGTGAGCAGTTGCTCAGCTCACCTTCGTAGCTGATGTGTTGCTGCTCTTGCGCTACTGATTGTTTGTTGCTATTTTTCATTTGCATTGTTTTTGCCCTTCGATAGACAAAGTGATGCCAAAGCCACCTGGTGGAACAGGTAGCAACTAAGAAGCTCAGCTCAGGCTGGGCTTTTTTGTGGGCGGTCGAAAAGCTCAGCCGCTCAGCAAAAATAGGGAGGCGCTGCGGGGGTTCATGGGGATGCCTGCGCAGTACTGGATGAATGAACAGATGGCTTGCCAGACTGATCGGTGACCGGCATCTGGGGCATCATTTGGTTCAAGGTTGGCGGCGCTTCTGGGTATAGGTCAGGGCGGAGTTCGTGACGATTGACACCGGTTGCGCTTTCAATCAAAACGACGTGTCGAGCAGGAACACCGCGAACCTTCCAATAAGAAACCGCCATCGGCGTCACGCCTGCCAATTTCGCAAGCTCAACAGCTGATCCCGCAGCGGCAATCGCTCGCTCAAGCGGAGAATGATTCATAGGCGCACCGATGCATGGTTATAAACGTAAATCAACAATACGTTTATTTAATAAACGCCGCAACCCCGGTAAACTTTCCGTTTATGAATACTCAACATTCCGGTAGCCGCCTAAAAGATGAGCTCCATCGTCAAGGGATAGCGCAGGCTGAATTTGCGAAATCCATAGGCGTAAGTGCTCAAACGCTTAACAATTGGTTCGTCCGAGGGGTGCCCGGGCGCTGGCTCATCCCTGCCGCCAACATTCTCAAAATCAGCATCACCTGGCTGAACGTGGGCGAAGGGCCGCGCTATCTGTCCGAGATGGGCGAAGGGGGCATAGGCTTGCAGCGCTTGAGCTTATGGGACGAAGAGACCCCGCTGGAAGATGATGAGGTAGAGGTCCCTTTTTTGCAGGAGGTCGAGCTGGCAGCCGGTGCTGGTCGGTTCTCAATTGAGGAAAGCTTCGACTCCAGCCTTCGCTTCAGCAAGAAGAACCTCAGGGAAAACGGGGTTCAGTTCGACCAGGCCAGATGCGTTACCGTGCGCGGCAATAGCATGTCTCCTGTTCTCCGCGATGGAGCTACCGTTGGGGTCAACATCGGGCGGCGAGGCGTCGGTGAGCTTGCAGATGGTGAGATGTATGCCATAAATCACAATGGCCAGCTTCGTATCAAACAGGTATACCGTTTGCCCACGGGCATCAGGCTTCGAAGCTTCAACCGAGAAGAACACCCGGACGAGGAGTACACATTTCAGCAGATGCAGGATCAGGAAATTAGCATTCTGGGTCACGTGTTTTGGTGGGCCATGTACGCTAAATAGCCCCCCCCTCCTCCAAGCCCGCTACTTGCGGGCTTTTTTGCGCCCTCAGAAAATCAATAAACAAAAATGTTGATTTACCTATAAACATATTGTTTACTTCTCTCCATTGCATCCCCGCATGGAGCCTCACGACATGACCAACAACACACTCACCGCCGGCAACTGGCAGGGCAACCTCAAGATGGGTCTAGCTCCTCGCGAGCTTGAAGCCACACTGTGGGCTGCCGCCGATCTGACGGTAAAAGAGATTGGTCGCGTCATGGGCATCAGCCCGAACACCGCTGAGAAACGCCTCGACTCTGCTCGCTTCAAGCTGGGCGCCAAGACAATGCGTGGCCTGGTAATGGAAGCGTTCAAGCGCCAGATCATCAGCCCATTGATTGTACTGCTGTGTATGGTGCTGACCGTCCAGCAAGCCAACACCGAACAGTTCGGCCGCATCCGCCGCCCAGGCGAACGCCGCGTTGAGACTCGCGTGGCAGTGCGTCGCATCGAGACCGCACTCACCGCTTAACCAAACCTGATTTTTGCGAAAGCCAACAACGCGGCCGGGATTCGCTCGGCCTCGAAAAAGATTCACCCCACCCAAGAAGAGGAAACACCCATGTTCGGTAAATTGTTTGGCAAGAAATCCGGCGAAGCGCGTCAGGCCCTGGCCGTTATGACCAACCGCGATCTGATGCAGGCCTCCGTCTACGGCGTGTTCTACGTCGCTTCGGCTGATGGTGACATCGAAAAGGAAGAGCTCGAAAAAATCGAGAAACTGATCAACAACTCGGCGGCGCTCAAGGGCTTCGGCGCTGAGCTGAGCAACACCATCGATCGCGCAAAGGCCGACTTCAACGACGGCGGCCCGCGCATCATCCGCCAGAACGCTGAAAAAGAACTGAAGGATCTGGCGCACAGCGTCGACGACGCCGCGACAGTCCTGAACTTCATGCTGACCGTTGCCGAGGCTGACGGCGAGATCGAGCCCGCCGAGATGGTGGTGCTCGAGAAGGCCGCCAAGATCATGAACCTCAACCTGAAAGACTACCTGTAACCGTGCTGGCCAAGCTCGGCACCAAGGCGCGTTCACTGGCGGCCTACGGGCTCGCTGGTGGCGTTGTCTTCGTCGACTCGGCCAGCCGCATCCTCTCGATGGTGGGCGACCTCGTGTTAGTCGCCCTCCTCTTGATGGTGCTGATGATCGGAAAGAAACCAAGCCGCGATTAAAGCGATGGGGTGGTGATCAGCACCACCCCGCACTCAAGGAGATTTACCCATGTTGATACTCACCCGACGCCAAGGCGAAGTAATTCGAATCGGCGACGACATCAGCGTCACGGTACTCGGCGTTAACGGCCAGCAGGTACGCCTGGGCATCAACGCACCGAAAGGCGTGCCAGTAGATCGCGAAGAGATTGCAATCCGTAAGGCATCCGAGATGCCCAAGCCAGTTGCCGTGCCTGCCGCTGATGAACCGCTGTATGCCAATCGCACCGAGGCCGAATGGCGCGAACTGCTGGCGGCCGAACAAGCGGCAAAATCCAAGCCATCCACGGAGGCCGGCAACCATGCAAGCAACTGATCGAATCACCCTGGTGCTGCGCGCCAAAGAAGGCGAAACCCTGGAGCAAGTCCTGCCGTTCGTGCAGCTCGGTGCGCCAGTGTCCATCGGTCGTGGTCTGGCGGTGATCGCCGGCGCCAGCGACGAAGACCTGCAGGCAGTGCTCGGCCAGGAGCGCGACGACCGCACTATCCAGTGCAACCTGCACCAGGAAGCCATGGGCGCGCCTGCACACCTCGCCGCCCACGCCAAGGAAATGTTCGACCTTCTGCATCGTATCAACGTCAAGGTCGGTGGACTGAATGCCGTTCTTGGCCATGGCGGCGAGCCATCCGAGCAGATGTGGGACGAGCACAACGAAGCTATGGATGCGATATGGGATCTGCTCGACAAAGTGAAGTCTGCCGAGGTCTTCGGGGCGCCGAGTTCAACTACCGGAATTCCGGTAGATACCGATTCGATGCACATCGACGACCGCGTGAAGATGGCAGCGAACGCCAAGCGTTACGAATGGCTGCGCGACCGGAACCGCGTCACCGATATCGATACCGCGCTGTGCGTTGCGCGTGATGACACCGTGTTCTTCGGCCACGACCTAGACATGAACGTCGACGATGAAATGCGCCTGGCCCGCCTGGAGGAGTTGCACACATGCGCCGACTGATCGCAATCTCCCTGCTGCTGATCGTCGGCCACGCCGCCGCCGGCGAGCAGTTGATCGACGTACAGCACGACAGCGTGCGCGGCGTCACCTGCTGGATCGTGAACAACACCGGGATCAGTTGCCTGCCGGACAGCTCGCTCCTACAGGCGCCCGCCAGCGCCGCCACCGACGAAAGCCCGGCGGCGCGGGCCTCTCTGGCAGCTTCCATGTGCCAAAACGAGCAATTGACTGCCACCCCGCCCACACAGCAAAAGGGGCTCCAGCTGTGAGCTGTCGCAACGGGACAAAGGGCCAGCGCCTGATCGAGCTGTTCAACGCCCTGCAGCGCCGAGAAACCACATTCGGCCAGATCTACGCGATGTCGGCATCGTGCGGCATCGATGCCCGCCGGGTGCTGGCTGACCATTTTCAGCGAGGTCATGGTCGTGCGTAAGGATGGGATCGGCCGTAGATGGACAGAGCAAGAAGTTGCCCTGTTAACCGAGCTCTATCCTCTGACGCCCATGCCCGAGATAGAAGCGAAGGTGGGCAAGACTGCCGGCCAGATCAAGAACAAGGCCACAAACCTCGGACTAAGGCGAGACCAATCGATCCTGGGGGCAACTCGCTTCAAGCCCGGCCAAGAATCCTATAACCGGATCGAGGTCGGTGAGCGCAGGGACGACGGGCGAAACATAAGGATCAAGCTCCCGTGTGGGGCATGGGTTCTTGAGCACCGCTGGGTTTGGGAGCAGGCCCACGGCCCGATTCCCGACAAGTGCGTTGTGGCTGCACGGGATGGAAACAGACGTAACACCGACTTGGCCAACCTTATGCTCGTGACGAAGGACAGGCATTGGAGGCGCAACCAAATACGCAAATACCCCGCTGAGTTGCAGGACGTGATCCTGGCCCAGCAAGACCTCAAGAGAGCAATACGGGAGAAGAAATCATGAAGAACAAACTGAGCGACCTGCGGGACCACCTTTTTGCGCAGCTTGAGGCAGTGCGTGAAGCCTCCGATGAGGACTTGGCCAAGGAGGTATCGCGCGCGCAATCCGTATCCGACATCAGCCGCGTATTGATCGAAAGCGCCAAGGTTGAGATCGACTATTTCCGCCACATAGGCGGCGAGAACAGCGCAAGCAGCTTCATTGAGTCGAAGCCGGCGCTGCCTCCAGGAAAGGTTACGCGCCAATGATCACGAAGAAAGCCGCGACACCACCAACGGATAACGAAAACGTGTCGCGACACGAACGGAGGTAGGTATGTTTCTGACAGCAGAGGAAGTTGCCGACCTGACTGGCTATAAGAAGCCAGGGGCACAGATAAAGTGGCTGACCGCCGAACGCTACGGGTTCGCGGTAGGCGGTGATGGTCACCCGAAGGTGCTGCGCCAGGTTGTCATTGGTCGGCTGGGTGGTATTCAATCAAGGAAGGGGCCGGAGCTTCGGCTGGGTTGAGGTGAAGATCGATGCGTCCGCGCAAGAAGGACCGGCACCTGCCGGCGTGCATGTACCAGAAGCATGGCGCTTATTACCTGGTCCGAAAGGGCAAGTGGAAGCGCCTGGGCACCGACTTTCAGGCATCCCTGGCAGAGTACGCCAAGTTGCTGGACAAAGGCACCCAGGGTGGAATGCCCAAGCTGATCGACGATGCGCTCGAGCATATGCGTACCAGAACGAAGCCACCACTTAAGCCGAATACGCTCAAACAGTACGAGGCTGCGTGCGAACGCCTGAAGGAAAACTTCGCCGATTTCGAGCCCCGTGAGGTGCTTCAGCGACACGTCGTCGCACTCAAGCTACACATGGCAGACACGCCGAATATGGCCAATCGGATTATCTCGGTCCTGCGTGCCGTATTTAACTACGCATTGGAACAGCAGATCGTCGACTCCAACCCCTGCACCGGCGTTCGTCGACACCAAGAACACCGGCGCGATCGGTACATCACCCACGGTGAGTTCCAGGCGATCTGCGCCAACTCAAGCGACAACATGCGGGTTATTTACGAGATGTGCTACCTGACCGGGCAGCGCATTGGTGACGTTCTGGCGATCCGACTTGCCGACATCAGCGCTGACGGGATCTCGTTTAAGCAGGAAAAGACCAATGCCAGACTGCTGGTGCAGATGACACCAGACCTGGAGGCTCTGATCGCCCGGGTCAAGGCGCTACCACGGAAGATCCGAGGCCTCACACTATTCTGCTCCCCACGCGGCGGCAAACCGGTGCACTACAGCTCGGTAAAGGATGCCTTCGCCATCAGTTGCAGGAAGGCCGGCGTTGATGACGCAAGCCTTCACGACCTGCGCGCCAAATCCCTTTCCGATACCGACGACCAGGGCAACGATGCGCAAAAACTGGGCGGACACACTGACGCCAAAATGACGCAGCGATATCTGCGCCTACGCAAAGTCAACGTCGGACTGCCGCCGACAATGCCAAAGACGAAAGAGGCCGAACAGTAAATGGAAGCTTTACCGAAGTGCGTTTACTTCAAACACGGCAGCTACTACCTCGTTAAGCAAGGCAAGTGGCACTTTCTGACCAAGGATGTCGACCAGATCAGCAACCAGTTGCAACTCAGGTTCGGGTTCGCAGATGGAAAAGTCCCCCACGGGTGGAAGGAGCCAATGGCGCGATCAGCCCTGGAGACTCACCTGCTTTCCGTTCTTGGTAGAGCCAGGCAAAACGCCAAAGGCCGAAAGATCAAAGAGTTTGAGATCGACCAGGACTACGTGCTCGGCCTACTGAAAGAGTGCGGCTACCGATGTTCCGTCACCAACACGCCGTTCTCGCTCGAGGTCATTTCTCACGACGGACGCAAGCCATTCGCCCCAAGTATCGACCGGATAGACAGCGCAGCCGGGTACGTCGAGGGCAACTGCAGGATCGTCTGCCTGGCTGCAAATATTGCGATGAACACATGGGGAGACAGCATCCTCCTGACCATGCTCAAATACGCCCGCAAACGCCCGAGTATTGGACAACGTCAAATACTCTAATACTTTCAATTAGATAAGCGCACGTAAGTTATTGAATGGAAAGCCTTTCTAGCCACACCCCGATGATGCAGCAGTACTGGCGCCTGAAAAACCAGCACCCTGATCAGTTGATGTTCTATCGCATGGGCGACTTCTACGAGATCTTCTATGAAGACGCGAAGAAGGCCGCCAAGCTGCTGGATATCACCCTGACCGCGCGCGGGCAGTCGGCTGGGCAGGCGATTCCGATGTGCGGGATTCCTTATCATTCGTTGGAAGGTTATCTGGCCAAGCTGGTCAAGCTCGGTGAGTCGGTGGTGATCTGTGAGCAGATCGGCGACCCGGCGACCAGCAAGGGGCCGGTGGAGCGTCAGGTGGTGCGCATCATTACCCCGGGGACGGTGAGTGATGAGGCGCTGTTGGATGAGCGGCGGGACAACCTGATCGCGGCGGTGCTGGGGGACGAGCGGTTGTTCGGCCTGGCGGTGCTGGATATCACCAGTGGCAACTTCACGGTCCTGGAAATCAAGGGCTGGGAGAACCTGCTGGCGGAGTTGGAGCGCATCAATCCGGTGGAGCTGATGATCCCGGATGATTGGCCAAAGGATCTGCCGGCGGAAAAACGCCGTGGGGCCAAGCGCCGTGCGCCGTGGGATTTTGAGCGCGATTCGGCGCTGAAAAGTCTGTGCCAGCAATTCTCCGTACAGGATCTGAAGGGTTTTGGTTGCGAGACCCTGACCCTGGCCATCGGCGCCGCCGGTTGCCTGCTCAATTACGCCAAGGAAACCCAGCGCACCGCCCTGCCGCATTTGCGCAGCCTGCGCCATGAGCGCCTGGACGATACGGTGGTGCTCGATGGCGCCAGCCGGCGCAATCTGGAGCTGGACACCAACCTGGCCGGCGGGCGCGACAATACCCTGCAGTCGGTGGTCGACCGTTGCCAGACCGCCATGGGCAGCCGTCTGCTGACCCGTTGGCTGAACCGTCCGCTGCGCGACTTGACCGTATTGCAGGCGCGCCAGTCGTCCATTACCTGCCTGCTGGACGGCTACCGCTTTGAAAAGCTGCAACCGCAGCTCAAGGAAATCGGTGATATCGAGCGGATTCTTGCGCGGATCGGCCTGCGTAACGCCCGCCCGCGTGACCTGGCGCGCCTGCGTGACGCGCTGGGCGTGCTGCCCGAGTTGCAACAGGCGATGACCGAACTGGACGCGCCGCACCTGCAACAACTTGCTGTCACGGCCGGCACCTACCCGGAACTGGCTGCGCTGCTGGAAAAAGCCATTATCGACAACCCGCCCGCGATCATCCGCGACGGCGGCGTGCTGAAGACCGGTTACGACAGCGAGCTGGATGAGCTGCAAGCCTTGAGCGAGAACGCCGGGCAGTTCCTGATCGACCTGGAAGCCCGCGAAAAAGCCCGCACCGGCCTGGCCAACCTGAAAGTCGGCTACAACCGTGTGCACGGCTACTTTATTGAGTTGCCAAGCAAGCAGGCCGAGCAGGCACCTATTGATTACCAGCGTCGCCAGACCCTTAAAGGTGCCGAGCGCTTTATCACCCCTGAGCTCAAAGAATTCGAAGACAAGGCGCTGTCGGCCAAGAGCCGCGCCCTGGCCCGGGAAAAGATGCTCTATGAAGCCCTGCTCGAAGACCTGATCGGCAAGCTGGCACCGCTGCAGGACACCGCTGCGGCCCTGGCCGAGCTGGATGTGTTGAGCAACCTTGCCGAGCGCGCCCTGAACCTTGACCTGAACTGCCCGCGTTTTGTCAGCGAGCCGTGCATGCGCATCGTCCAGGGTCGCCACCCGGTGGTGGAGCAAGTGCTGACCACGCCGTTCGTGGCCAACGATCTGTCGCTAGACGACGATACCCGCATGCTGGTGATCACCGGTCCGAACATGGGCGGTAAATCCACCTACATGCGCCAGACCGCCTTGATCGTGCTGCTGGCGCATATCGGCAGCTTTGTGCCGGCGGCCAGTTGCGAGCTGTCCCTGGTGGACCGCATCTTCACCCGGATCGGTTCCAGCGATGACCTGGCCGGTGGCCGTTCGACCTTTATGGTGGAAATGAGCGAAACCGCCAATATCCTGCACAACGCCAGCGACCGCAGCCTGGTGCTGATGGACGAAGTGGGGCGCGGCACCAGTACCTTCGACGGCCTGTCCCTGGCCTGGGCCGCTGCCGAGCGCCTGGCCCACCTGCGGGCCTACACGCTGTTCGCCACCCACTATTTCGAACTGACCGTGCTGCCGGAAAGCGAGCCGTTGGTGGCTAACGTGCATCTCAATGCCACCGAGCACAACGAGCGCATCGTGTTCCTGCATCATGTGCTGCCAGGGCCTGCCAGCCAGAGTTACGGCCTGGCCGTGGCCCAGTTGGCCGGTGTGCCGAACGATGTGATCCTGCGCGCCCGCGAGCACCTCAGCCGCCTGGAAACCACCGCCCTGCCCCACGAAACCGTGGTTGCAAGCCCAGCCAAGGCCACCAGCAAACCGGGTGTGCCCATGCAGAGCGATATGTTCGCCAGCCTGCCCCACCCGGTACTGGATGAGTTGGCAAAGCTTGACCTGGACGACTTGACTCCACGAAAAGCGTTGGAATTGCTCTATGCACTGAAGACACGGGTCTAACGCAGACGCGTGCAAGCTGATAGAATCTCGCGCGGTTTGGGATGCTGCGGGCTTTTAGCCTGGCCTGCAGACTATCGCTCCCAAACCTCGCGAGCCCTGCCAGAAGGGGTTTCGCTGCCGCCGCCTGAGGAGAAAACTAGAAATGACCTTCGTCGTCACCGACAACTGCATCAAGTGCAAGTACACCGACTGCGTAGAAGTGTGTCCGGTGGACTGCTTTTACGAAGGCCCGAACTTCCTGGTAATCCACCCGGATGAGTGCATTGACTGCGCCCTGTGTGAGCCAGAATGCCCGGCCGTTGCGATTTTCTCCGAGGATGAAGTACCGGAGGACATGCAGGAATTTATTCAGTTGAACGTCGAGCTGGCGGAAATCTGGCCCAACATCACTGAGAAGAAAGAATCGCTTCCAGATGCGGAAGAGTGGGATGGCGTTAAAGGCAAGATCAAAGACCTCGAACGCTAACAGCGTCGCCCCCCTCTAAAAGGCCCCTTGCGGGCCTTTTTGCGTTTTTGCGCGCGGGTCTTTTACTTTTCTGCAGGCAAAAAAAAGGGGCGGTTTGACCCGCCCACATTTTTTCCCTAGTCCCTGTGTTCCTTTTCATCGTCCTGATGAATCGCATCCTGCGAGGTTCCCTGAATCATCGTTCCGTGATGACTGTGTCAATCCGTGGACACAGAGCTGATAGTAGAGACTTCCCAGACAAGTTCAACGGGATCCATTCCCAAGCACACCCCGCCGTCGCTCTCGATCACAAATAAATAAGCGTTATATTTCAATGATATAGAAATATGTCCAGGTGATTCGAGGCATCCAGGTCCGGTTAAAAAACCAAACACTTACGAAAAAGTAAGCGAATGCTTACACCGTCCATTAGGGAAATGCGCACCCGCCCTCCCAAAAGGTTTACGCCAGACAAGAAAAAGCCCCGACAGGGTCGAGGCTTGTCTGCCTTCAGGTCGATCAGTCGTCGCTGACAGTGATGGTCGGCATTGCCTGGGCACCGGCTTCCTGCAAGACAATCCGCGCGCCTACATGACGGGCCAGTTCCTGATAGACCATGGCGATCTGCCCATCGGGTTCGGCGGCGACCGTCGGCTTGCCACCATCTGCCTGCTCACGAATGCCCATCGCCAGCGGCAACGAAGCCAGCAGCTCAACGCCATATTGGGTGGCGAGCTTTTCGCCGCCGCCTTCACCGAACAGATGCTCGGCATGGCCGCAGTTGGAGCAGATGTGTACCGCCATGTTCTCCACGACACCCAGCACCGGGATGTTGACCTTGCGGAACATCTCCACGCCTTTGCGCGCATCCAGCAACGCCAGGTCCTGGGGGGTGGTGACAATCACTGCACCGGCCACCGGCACTTTTTGCGCCAGGGTCAGCTGGATATCACCGGTGCCCGGCGGCATGTCGATCACCAGGTAGTCCAGGTTGCCCCAGTCGGTCTGCATCACCAGTTGCATCAAGGCCCCGGAAACCATGGGCCCGCGCCACACCATCGGGGTGTTGTCATCGGTCAGGAACGCCATCGACATCACTTCCACGCCATGGGCCTGGATCGGCACGAACCACTTCTGGTCCTTGATCTTCGGCCGCGAGCCTTCGGCGATGCCAAACATCACGCCCTGGCTGGGACCATAGATATCCGCGTCGAGGATGCCCACCCGCGCACCTTCACGGGCCAGGGCCAAGGCCAGGTTGGCCGCCGTGGTCGACTTGCCCACGCCGCCCTTGCCGGACGCCACCGCCACCACGTTCTTGACGTTGGCCAGGCCGGGGATCTGCGCCTGGGCCTTATGCGCGGCGATCACACACTGGATGTCGACCTTGGCCGAGCGCACGCCGTCCAGGCCTTCAATGGCCATTTGCAGCATCTGCGCCCAGCCACTCTTGAACAGGCCTGCGGCGTAGCCCAGCTCAAGCTGGACCGTGACCTGATCGCCCTGCACCTCAATGGCCCGGACACAGCCGGCGCTGACCGGGTCCTGGTTCAGGTAGGGGTCGGTGTACTGGCGAAGAACGGCTTCCACCGCTGCGCGATTGACGGCGCTCATGGGCTACTCCCGGAAAAGACAGACTAAAACAGGCGGCTATCCTAACCGTTCCGAGGCGTGAGGGGCATGCTTTCGCGATATTGGAAAACCCTGAAACAGCCTCACGGGGTGAAATAAATTCCCCAGCGCTTTATAGTGGCCGACCTCCGTTTCATCAAGTAGCCGAGCCCCATGTCCGAGCCACGCAAGATCCTCGTCACCAGCGCCCTGCCCTATGCCAATGGTTCCATCCATCTTGGCCATATGCTTGAGTACATCCAGACCGATATGTGGGTGCGCTTCCAGAAGCATCGCGGCAATCAATGCATTTATGTCTGCGCGGACGACGCCCACGGTTCGGCCATCATGTTGCGCGCCGAAAAGGAAGGCATCACCCCGGAACAACTGATCGCCAACGTCCAGGCTGAACATAGCGCCGACTTTGCCGAGTTCCTGGTGGATTTCGACAACTTCCACTCGACCCACGCCGAAGAGAACCGCGAGCTGTCGAGCCAGATCTATCTGAAACTGCGTGATGCCGGGCACATTGCCACCCGCTCGATCACCCAGTATTTCGACCCGGAAAAGAAAATGTTCCTGGCCGACCGCTTCATCAAGGGCACCTGCCCCAAGTGCGGCACCGAAGACCAGTACGGCGATAACTGCGAAAAATGCGGTGCCACCTACGCACCGACCGACCTGAAAGATCCGAAATCGGCGATCTCGGGCGCCACCCCGGTGCTCAAGGATTCCCAGCACTTCTTCTTCAAGCTCCCGGATTTCCAGGAAATGCTGCAAACCTGGACCCGTAGCGGCACCCTGCAGGACGCCGTGGCAAACAAGATCGCCGAATGGCTGGATGCCGGCCTGCAACAGTGGGATATCTCCCGCGATGCGCCGTATTTCGGCTTCGAGATCCCCGATGAGCCGGGCAAGTACTTCTATGTGTGGCTGGACGCGCCGATTGGCTACATGGCCAGCTTCAAGAACCTCTGCGACCGCACGCCGGAGCTGGACTTCGACGCGTTCTGGGGCAAGGACTCCACCGCCGAGCTGTACCATTTCATCGGCAAGGACATCGTCAACTTCCACGCCCTGTTCTGGCCGGCAATGCTCGAAGGGTCGGGCTACCGCAAGCCGACCGGCATCGCCGTGCACGGCTACCTGACGGTCAACGGCCAGAAGATGTCCAAGTCCCGTGGCACCTTTATCAAGGCGCGCACCTACCTGGACCACCTGTCGCCGGAATACCTGCGCTACTACTACGCGTC
Source organism: Pseudomonas sp. WS 5410 (assembly GCF_012985645.1). Taxonomy (NCBI): domain Bacteria; kingdom Pseudomonadati; phylum Pseudomonadota; class Gammaproteobacteria; order Pseudomonadales; family Pseudomonadaceae; genus Pseudomonas; species Pseudomonas sp. WS 5410. Next base: position 43,823 of record NZ_JAAQWS010000026.1, read on the forward strand.
CAAGCTGGGCCGTGGCGTCGACGACCTGGACCTGAACCTGGAAGACTTCGTGCAGAAGGTCAACTCGGACCTGGTGGGCAAGGTGGTCAACATCGCCAGCCGCTGCGCCGGGTTTATCCACAAAGGCAACGCTGGGGTGATGGTGCCGGTCAACGCCGCACCGGAGCTGACCGACGCGTTCCTGGCGGCCGCGCCAAGCATCGCCGACGCCTATGAAGCCCGCGACTTTGCCCGCGCCATGCGCGAGATCATGGGCCTGGCCGACCGCGCCAACGCCTGGATCGCCGACAAGGCACCGTGGTCGCTGAACAAGCAAGAAGGCAAGCAGGATGAAGTCCAGGCCATCTGCGCCACCGGCATCAACCTGTTCCGCCAGTTGGTGATCTTCCTCAAGCCGGTGCTGCCGTTGCTGGCCGCCGACGCCGAGGCGTTCCTCAACGTTGCACCGTTGACCTGGAATGACCACACCAGCCTGCTCAACAACCATCAGCTCAACGAATTCAAGCCGCTGATGACCCGTATCGACCCGGTCAAGGTGCAGGCCATGACGGATGCTTCCAAGGAAGACCTGACCGCCAGCCAGACCGACACCGGCAACGCCGCCCCAGCGGGCAATGGCGAGCTGGCCAAGGATCCGCTGTCGCCGGAAATCGACTTCGATACCTTTGCCGCCGTGGACCTGCGGGTCGCGCTGATCATCAAGGCCGAAGCCGTGGAAGGCGCCGACAAGCTGTTGCGCCTGACCCTGGATATCGGTGACGAGCAACGCAACGTGTTCTCCGGGATCAAAAGTGCCTACCCGGACCCGTCCAAGCTCGATGGTCGCCTGACCATGATGATCGCCAACCTCAAGCCACGCAAAATGAAGTTCGGCATCTCCGAAGGCATGGTGATGGCAGCCGGCCCCGGCGGCGAGGAAATCTACCTGCTCAGCCCGGACAGCGGCGCCAAGCCTGGCCAGCGCATCAAGTAACCGGAAAACCCTGTCGCGGTGATTGGCCGCGACAGGGCGGTTTGCGCTAGTACCCTCTCCCTGCTTGCCGGATAATCAGGCCCTGTTTGCTTAACCGGCTCGACCATGACCGAACTGCTTGTCGCCCTTCTCTGCGCTGCCCTGATCAGCCAATACCTGCTGCGTGTTGCGCTGCCTGGGGATCCGCCTTTGGAACGACGGCGGGTGCACGCCCTGGGGTTGGCGACCACACTCTTGGTCGCCCTCAGCGGCGCTTTCAGCTACCTGGTTGTTCACTTTGTGTTGCAACCCTTGGCGCTGGACGCTGTATGGCTGTTTGCTTATGTGCCGGTGGCGATCTTGTTGAGCCAGCCATTGCTGACGGTACTTTCCCGCCGCGTGCCCGCACTGCCCTTCGACGGATTGTGGCTGCCGCTGCTGGCGAACGCCGGCGTGCTCAGCGTGGTATTCCTGGGCCCTGGCAATACCACCCAACTGATCTATAGCCTGGGCATCGGCCCGGCATTCTGGCTGACCCTCAGCCTGTTCAACGATTTGCGCCAGCGCATAGACCACAACGATATCCCCCAGCCCTTCAAAGGCCTGCCCGTGGACCTGTTCAGTGCCGGGCTGATGGCCGTGGCGTTGCTGGGCTTAAACGCAATGATCAAACCATGAGCCTGATTCAACGTATCGACGCCCTGCTGCCCCAGACCCAATGCGGCAAATGCGGGCACCCGGGTTGCAGACCCTACGCCGAAGGCATCGCCCGAGGTGAGGCTATCAACAAGTGCCCGCCAGGCGGCACAGAAACCATCGCCGAGCTGGCGCAGCTGTTGAACCTGGCGCCCCTGGAGCTGGACAGTACTCGTGGTGAAGCTCCCGCGCAGATTGCCTTTATCCGTGAGGCCGAGTGCATCGGTTGCACCAAGTGCATCCAGGCTTGCCCGGTGGATGCGATTGTCGGCGCGGCCAAGTTGATGCACACCGTGATCGTGGATGAATGCACCGGTTGCGACTTGTGTGTCGCGCCCTGTCCGGTGGACTGCATCGACATGCTGCCCTTGCCGCTGGCCACGGTGCTGCCAATTGTCGCGGGCTATGCCAGCACCGCCGAGGAGCGCCAAGAGCGCGGGACCAAGCGTGAGCGCGCCCGCCGCCGCTTCGAGCAACGCAACGCCAGGCTGCAACGCGAGGAAGAGCACAAGCTGGCAGAACGCCTGGCCCGCAGTAAACGCCCGGCCCCCAGCGCAGAGAGCAACGGCGACCCGCTGCAGGCTGCCATCGAGCGCGTGCGCGCGCAAAAAGACGCCGACATCGACGCCGCGCTAAAAAAGGCCAAGATCAACCTGGCGATGAGCCGGGCGCAACTGCATAAATCCCTGAAAGCCTTCGGCCATCCGCCGACCTTTGAGCAACAGTCGCAGTTGATCATCCTGCAACAGCAATTTGAATCCGCCGAACAGGCATTGGCCGCCCTTGAAACCAACGCCCCCGCTGTTGTGATCCCCCAGGCCAATAAAGATCCAGCGCTCAAACGCGCCAAAATCCAGTTGGCCATGCGTCGCGCCGAGCTGAAAAAAGCTCAGGACGCGCTGGCCGATGCCGAACAACTGGCCGCCCTGGGCGCCGCCCTGGCCGACGCTGAACAAGCCTTGCATGCGGCCGAAGAAGCCTCCGAGCAGCCCAGGCCTGATTTGCAACGTGTCGAGAAACGGCCCATCAACAGCCAACTGCGCCAATTGAAGACCGCCCTGGCCTATGCCCGCGCCGACCTGAACAAACTCGAACGCCAGCCCGCCAGCAGTACCAACGCGTTAATCGACGCCAGACAACGCCTGGCTGACGCTCAGCGGTTGGTGGATGAACATGTCGGGGCCTGACGTTGTTGAGCGCCAGCAACAGGCCATGCAGCGCCTGTTGATGGCGGTAACGCCCGGCGTGCTGGTGCTGTTCTGGCTGTATGGCTGGGGCGTGTTGATCAATCTGTTGCTGGCGGGTACCTGTGCCTGGGCCGTCGAAGCCGGGGTGCGCCGGTTGCGCGGCCAGGGCGGTGGCGACCTCAGTGGCCTGGTCAGCGCGGTCCTGCTGGCCCTGGCGCTGCCACCTTACTGCCCGTGGTGGCTATGCGTGGGCGCTGTGAGCAGTGGATTGCTGCTGGGCAAACATCTGTATGGCGGCAAGCAGAACCCCTTCAACCCGGCCATGCTCGGTTATGCGCTGATGCTGCTGGCCTTTCCCCAGCCAATGACCCATTGGCCGGCATCCCACGGCCTGGACCTGCTGGCCGGCCTGCAACAGGTGTTCGGCCTGCACGGCGAGACCGCCGATGCCTGGGCCCGGGCCACGGCGCTGGATACGTTGCGCATCAATAACAGCCTGACCATTGATGAACTGTTTGCCAGCAACCCGGCGTTCGGCCAGATCGGCGGCACAGGCAGCGAGTGGGTAAACCTGGCGTTTCTCGCCGGCGGCGTCTTTTTACTGCAGCAACGGGTATTCAGTTGGCATGCGCCGGTGGGCATGCTCGCCAGCCTGTTTGTCATCAGCCTGCTGGGCTGGAACGGCTCGGGCTCGGACTCCAATGGCTCGCCGCTGTTTCACCTGCTGACCGGGGCCACCATGCTCGGGGCTTTCTTTATCATCACCGAACCGGTGTCGGGCGCGAAAAGTGCGCGGGCACGCTTGCTGTTTGGGGTGGGCGTGGGGCTGCTGACCTACCTGATCCGCACCTGGGGCAGCTACCCGGATGGCGTGGCGTTCGCCGTACTGATGATGAACCTCGCGGTGCCGACACTGGAGCGCTGGGCACGGCCGCAGGCGGTGAAGGCATGACGCGCACCTCGCAAGCCTTGATCGTGCTGTTGATCGCCGCCGGCGCGGTGGGCCTGACCGTTGGCCTGCAACAGCTGACGACCAAGCCCATTGCCGCGCAGCAGCGTGAGATGCAAAGTCGGGCGTTGCTGGATGTACTGCCCGCTGGCAGTTATGACAATCACCCCCTGGAGCGCCCGCTGGGTATCGCCTCGGAAATGCTGGATAACAGTCAACTGCTGGGTGGTTACCTCGCGACCCTGGCCGGTAAACCCGGCGCCGTCGTGCTGCGCGCGCAGGTCGATGGTTACGGTGGACGTATCCAATTGCTGATTGCCATCGACCACAACGCCAAGCTGCTCGGGGTAAAGACCCTGGCCCACGCAGAAACCCCCACATTGGGCGGACCTATTGGCGAGCCCGGCAATCCCTGGCTTGCCTCGTTCAAAGGGTTGTCGCGGGAAAGTCCGCAGATATGGGCGCTGAAGAAAGACGGCGGCCAGTTCGACCAGATGGCGGGCGCGACCATCACCTCCCGCGCGGTGATTAACGCAACCCATGATGCCTTGCGGTATTTTGACGAACATCGTCAGGCGCTGCTGGAGACTGCCAGCCATGACTAAACCATTCGCCCTTGGCAGCCTGTTGCTGCTGCCTGCGCTGCTGGGTGTCAGCGCCACCCCGGCCGGCGCCGCTGCCTTCTGGGCCCTGTGGGTGCTGATCGTGACGCTGTATGGCTGGAGCTGCGCCTGGGTGCGTAATCGCCTCAGTGGCAATTGGCGGCTGATTGCCAATGTGTTGCTGGCCACCACCTGGGTCAGTTGCGCACACTTGGTGGCCCAGGCCCTGGCCTTTGGCCCGTCTATGGCCCTGGGAGCGTACCTGGGGTTAATTGGCGTGCAATGCGTATTGCTTGAACATGCCGGCCTGTTCGCCGCCAACCAGCGCAGGGCGCAGCTTCAGCTATTCACCGTTGCTACCGGGCTATTGGTTGCAATCACCCTCTCGCGCTTGTTACTCGGCAGCAGCATCGCCACCCTCGCCCCCACAGGGTTTATCCTGCTCGGGTTGTGGCTTGCCGGGTGGCAAGCCTGGACCCAACGCCGCAAATCACACTGAAGGAACCGCTCGCCCCATGAATGCCGCAAAACGCCTGGAGATCTTTCGTCGGTTTCACGAGGACAACCCAGAACCCAAGACCGAGCTGGCCTACTCGTCGCCGTTCGAGCTGCTGATTGCGGTGATCCTGTCTGCGCAATCGACGGATGTAGGCGTCAACAAGGCCACGGCCAAGCTGTTTCCGGTGGCCAATACTCCAGCGGCGATCCATGCCCTGGGGGTGGAGGGGCTGTCGCAGTACATCAAGACCATTGGCCTGTATAACAGCAAGGCAAAAAACGTCATAGAAACCTGCCGACTGCTGGTCGAGTTGCATGGCGGCGAAGTGCCACAAACCCGGGAAGCACTTGAAGCTTTGCCCGGCGTGGGTCGCAAGACGGCCAATGTGGTGCTCAATACAGCGTTTCGCCAATTGACCATGGCGGTGGACACACATATTTTCCGCGTGAGTAACCGCACAGGGATCGCACCGGGCAAGAATGTGGTGGAGGTGGAGAAAAAACTGATGAAATTTGTGCCAAAGCCTTACCTGCTCGACTCCCACCACTGGTTGATTCTGCACGGCCGTTATGTGTGCCAGGCCCGCAAGCCGCGTTGTGGCAGCTGTCGCATCGAGGATCTGTGTGAATACAAGGAAAAGACGTCTGACGATTGAGCCGTCATTGCTTTTATTGATGAGTCGATTGAAAAAATCTTTTTTACCCGGTGCGCAATTGCCGATATAAGGAGCGCCAACGGCAGTCTTAGCCTGGAGTTAACCTTATGAGCACTGGCAAAGAACAACTGGATGTAGAAGATGACTTTGTGGCAACGGACACTGACGAAGTAGCCGAGGCGCCCGTAGAAGTGGCCAAGACCAATTTGAGCAAACGCCGCACCATCGACAATCTTCTGGAAGAGCGACGCCTGCAAAAACAGTTGGCCGATTACGATTTCGATCTCTAGCCAAACGATCACACAGAAGCCTCCGCCATGGAGGCTTTTCCTGCCTGTTGCTCCCTGCTTCTTAAACCAGGCCGTTGCGCTGAGCGAGCTCGATCAGGTCCACCAGGGACCGGGCATTGAGCTTGAGCAGCAGACGCGTCTTGTAGGTACTCACCGTCTTGTTGCTGAGGAACATGCCGTCGGCGATTTCTTTGTTGGTTTTTCCCTGGGCCAACTGCTGTAGCACCATCATCTCCCGGCCTGAGAGCCGTTCGACCATATCCGCCTCGCTGGTATTGCCCTGGGTGGACCGCACCGAGTTGAGTGCCTGGTTGGGGAAATAGCTGTAGCCAGACAGCACGGCCTTGATTGCGCTCAGCAGCTCGGTAAGGTCCTGCTGCTTGCACACATAGCCCGCCGCCCCCGCCTGCATGCAGCGCATGGAGAAGTGACCGGGAGCCTGGGAGGTCAGCACCAACACCTTGAAGGGTTGCGCCTGCTTTGTGGAAGACAGGCGACAAATAACTTCCAAACCGTCAAGTTTGGGAATTCCAATATCCAGGATGACAATATCCGGCATATGCTCCCGCGCTAGTTGTAACGCGTCGACTCCGTTATCGGTCTCTGCAACGACCTCATAACCATGACGCTCCATTAGCATGCGTACAGCAAGGCGAATGACGGGATGATCATCCACGATCAGCACTTTATTCATGGGCAAGTCCAATTTCGCTGTTCGAATTATTCAGAGCCAGCACAATAGCCTAGTCGTTTCCTCCTTGGCATAGCACTCCCCCCCAAGTAAGGACAAGCAGAGACCCAACCCACAAAGTTATGAGAATAGACCTACAAAAAAACGCCTCTATGGATGTGTCGGTTATTGTTCAGCCTTTCAGAACTTTCCGTGGGCAAACATATTTTGAGCAAAAAAAGCACCGTTTACCCTAGAAAAGTAAACATGACGCACGCCATTTTCAGGAAATGCCCCTTGCACGGGCCAGACCTGCGTGCCTCGACGCGACCATTGCCCCTGCAAAAAAGTTCCCTCGGTGCAACAGTCATTAACAACACTTGGAATTATCTGACAGATATTTCCACAAATAAAATAGAACTCCATCTCTTTCCTACTAAACAACCGAATGATTTTAAACACAAACAAGGCTGCATGCCTGAAGCACCAACTTCCCGACACAAAAAAACAAAAGCAAAACTAATAAACAGCAACGCCCCAAACACATCGGCAAGACATTAAACACTGATAAACAAAACCCGGACCTCCTGAATGACGGACAAAAAAAATGGCCCCTTTTTCAAGGGGCCACTCTTTATGACGCTTCAGGTACTTCAGAACAACTTGCGGCCCTTGTTGGCCGCAATGCGCATGCGCAGTGCGTTGAGCTTGATGAAGCCAGCAGCGTCAGCCTGGTTGTAGGCACCGCCATCTTCTTCAAAGGTCGCGATATTGGCATCGAACAGCGACTCATCGGACTTGCGGCCGGTGACGATCACGTTGCCCTTGTACAGCTTCAGGCGCACCACACCGTTCACATGGACCTGGGAGGCGTCGATCATCTGCTGCAGCATCAGACGCTCAGGGCTCCACCAGTAACCGGTGTAGATCAGGCTGGCGTATTTAGGCATCAGCTCGTCTTTGAGGTGAGCCACTTCACGGTCCAGGGTGATGGACTCGATGGCGCGGTGAGCGCGCAGCATGATGGTGCCGCCCGGGGTTTCGTAGCAGCCACGGGACTTCATGCCCACGTAACGGTTTTCGACGATGTCCAGACGGCCGATACCGTGCTCGCCACCGATACGGTTGAGGGTCGCCAGTACGGTGGCCGGGGTCATTTCGACGCCGTCCAGCGCGACGATGTCGCCGTTGCGGTAGGTCAGTTCCAGGTACTGCGGCTTGTCAGGAGCGTTCTCCGGGGAGACGGTCCATTTCCACATGTCTTCTTCGTGCTCGGTCCAGGTGTCTTCCAGCACGCCGCCTTCATAGGAGATGTGCAGGAGGTTGGCGTCCATCGAGTACGGGGACTTCTTCTTGCCATGGCGTTCGATCGGGATGGCGTGCTTTTCAGCGTAATCCATCAGTTTTTCACGGGACAGCAGGTCCCACTCACGCCAAGGAGCAATCACTTTCACGCCAGGCTTCAGGGCATAGGCGCCCAGTTCGAAACGCACCTGGTCGTTGCCCTTGCCGGTGGCGCCATGGGAAATGGCGTCAGCGCCGGTTTCGTTGGCGATTTCGATCAGGCGCTTGGCAATCAGCGGACGTGCGATGGAAGTACCCAGCAGGTACTCGCCTTCGTAGACGGTGTTGGCGCGGAACATCGGGAAAACGAAATCGCGGACGAATTCTTCGCGCAGGTCGTCAATGTAGATCTCTTTGACGCCCATGGCTTGCGCCTTGGCTCGTGCAGGTTCGACCTCTTCGCCCTGACCCAGGTCAGCGGTAAAGGTCACCACTTCACAGTTATAAGTATCCTGCAGCCACTTGAGGATCACCGAAGTGTCCAGGCCGCCGGAATACGCGAGAACGACCTTGTTTACGTCGGCCATGCCATCACTCCACGGGGTTTTACGGAAAGGCGTCGATTCTACCGATCAAAACCGTGAAATTACAGGGGCGCGACAGCAAATGAAGATAAAGCGACAGATTATGTCGGGCGAGCGACGAATGGCCGATGCCTACGAGGTCGCCGCCGCATTCGCCGGGGCGGTGGCCTGGGGTGCCGGTTTCTCGGGGGCTGGCACCCGGTCGAGATGGATATTCACCCGTCGGTTCTTCGCCCGGTTGGCCGGGTTGGTATTGGGCACCAGCGGATAGCGCTCGCCGTGGAAGCGCAGGACGATCTGCGATTCGGGAATGCCATTGGCCTTGAAGAAGTCCATCACCGCCAGGCCTCGACGCCGGGACAGGTCGCGATTGGTCAGGCGATTGCCGCTGTTATCCGAATGGCCGTCCAGTTCGATATGGTTGACCGTAGGGTCGGCCTTGATGAACTCAAGCATGACCAACAGCTTGGCCTTGGCCGCCGGGTCGAGGTCGATACCGCCACCCGGAAAGCCGACTTCAGCCTGTTTGACCTGCTCGAAATTCATCGGCAGCAATTTCGCAGTACATAACTGGTAATCGCTGTAAGCCTTGTTGAAGCGCACCGGCAGCAAGCGGATTTCCGAATAGCCACCATCCCGGGAATAGTGGCGCACAGTCGGGCTGCGGCCATCGAGCAAGCCATTGAACAGGCGCCCGGCCTGGGCCTGGGAGCTGTTGAACAGCACATCGCCGCTGCCCGCACGCACCGCACCGAGGTTGATATCACCGCGCCCCGGCTGCCACGGCGCCGCCGCCGCCAAGAGTGTTGCGGAGCCGACGCCCAGCGCGCTGTTGTAGGCCTTCAAGCGAAATGTCGCCTGCTCGCCGGCCCGGCGCACGAACTCACCCGAACCAAAATCGGCGATCGGCTGGCTCAAGCGGCACTCGAACTTGTCGCCTTCCACCTTCCACTCGATATTTTCCAAGCGCGTCTGGAAGGTCAGGGCCATCGCAGGCAGGCTGGCGAACACGCTGAGCAGGGCTAGATATTGCTGGCGCACGGGCGGCTCCACTGGTTTCTACAACACAACAAGGCGTCATACATCGTTAAGGCATACCCAGGGATATCGGTCGCGCCCTGCAAAACTTGATAGCGAGTGCCTGCAAGAGTCTTTTCCGGTAGCATTCCCACCAGATTGACCCGCCTGGAATCCCCAATGTCCGACCGCCTGACCCTGCTGCGTCCCGACGACTGGCATATTCATCTTCGCGATGGTGCTGCGTTGCCCCAAACCGTGGCTGATGTAGCGCGCACGTTTGGCCGTGCCATCATCATGCCTAACCTGGTACCTCCGGTGCGCAATGCCGCAGAAGCCGACGCCTATCGCCAGCGCATCCTCGCTGCACGACCGGCCGGCAGCCGCTTTGAACCGTTGATGGTGCTCTACCTGACCGACCGCACCCAGCCCGCAGAAATCCGCGAGGCCAAGGCCAGCGGTTACGTGCATGCCGCCAAGCTGTACCCGGCCGGCGCCACGACCAACTCCGACTCCGGCGTGACCAGTATCGACAAGATCCTGCCCGCCATCGAAGCCATGGCCGAAGTGGGCATGCCGCTGCTGATCCACGGTGAAGTCACCCGTGGTGATGTCGATGTGTTCGATCGCGAGAAGATCTTCATCGACGAACACATGCGCCGTGTGGTCGAGCTGTTCCCGACCCTCAAGGTGGTGTTCGAGCACATCACCACTGCCGACGCCGTGCAATTCGTCACCGAGGCTTCGGCCAACGTTGGCGCGACCATCACCGCGCATCACCTGCTTTACAACCGCAACCACATGCTGGTGGGCGGGATCCGGCCGCACTTCTATTGCCTGCCGATCCTCAAGCGCAACACCCACCAGGTGGCCCTGCTCGATGCCGCCACCAGTGGCAATGCGAAGTTCTTCCTCGGCACCGACTCGGCCCCCCACGCCCAGCACGCCAAGGAAGCTGCCTGCGGCTGTGCCGGCTGTTACACCGCCTATGCGGCGATCGAGCTGTACGCCGAGGCTTTCGAGGCACGCAACGCCCTGGACAAACTCGAGGCCTTCGCCAGCCTCAATGGCCCGCGCTTCTACGGCCTGCCGGCGAATACCGACCGCATTACCCTGGTCCGTGAAGACTGGACCGCCCCCACCAGCCTGCCATTTGGCGAGCTGACCGTTATCCCGCTGCGCGCCGGTGAAACACTGCGCTGGCGCCTGCTGGAGGAACACACGTGAGTGAAGACCATTACGACGACGAACAGGAACACAGTGGCGGCGGTTCGCGCCACCCGATGGCCGAGCGTTTTCGCGGCTATCTGCCTGTCGTTATCGACGTAGAAACCGGCGGTTTCAATTGCGCCACCGACGCGCTGCTGGAAATTGCCGCGACTACCATCGGCATGGACGAACAGGGCTTTGTGTATCCAGAACACACCCATTTCTTCCGCGTCGAGCCTTTTGAAGGTGCCAACATCGAAGCGGCGGCCCTGGAGTTCACCGGAATCAAGCTCGACCATCCGTTGCGCATGGCCGTCAGCGAAGAAGCGGCATTGACCGACATCTTCCGTGGCGTTCGCAAGGCCCTGAAGGCCAACGGCTGCAAACGCGCGATCCTGGTCGGCCACAACAGCAGTTTCGACCTGGGCTTCCTCAACGCCGCCGTGGCGCGCCTGGACATGAAGCGCAACCCGTTCCACCCGTTCTCCAGCTTCGACACCGCGACCCTGGCTGGCTTGGCTTATGGCCAGACCGTACTGGCCAAGGCATGCCAGGCTGCCGGTATCGACTTCGACGGTCGTGAAGCCCACTCGGCTCGCTACGACACCGAGAAGACTGCCGATCTGTTCTGCGGCATCGTCAACCGCTGGAAGCAGATGGGCGGCTGGGAAGATTTCAGCGACTGATCAGGTCGCTAAATCCCACGCATAAAAAAACCGGCCCTCTCAGGCCGGTTTTTTTTACCGCGAATCTGGCTTACAGCTTGCCAGCGTTCTCGGTCAGGTAAGCCGCAACGCCTTCTGGCGAAGCGTTCATGCCTTTGTCGCCTTTTTTCCAGTTGGCTGGGCAGACTTCGCCGTGCTCTTCGTGGAATTGCAGAGCGTCGACCAGGCGGATCAGCTCTTCCATGTTACGGCCCAGCGGCAGGTCGTTGATGATCTGCGAGCGCACAACGCCCTTGTCGTCGATCAGGAACGCGCCACGGAAAGCCACGCCGCCTTCGGACTCAACGTCGTAGGCCTTGGCGATGTCGTGCTTCATGTCGGCAGCCATGGTGTATTTGACTTTGCCGATGCCGCCATCATTGATGGCAGTGTTGCGCCAGGCGTTGTGGGTGAAATGGGAGTCGATGGACACGGCAACCACTTCAACGTTACGTGCCTTGAAGTCGTCCATGCGGTGATCCAGGGCGATCAGCTCGGATGGGCAGACGAAAGTGAAGTCCAGCGGGTAGAAGAACACCAGGCCGTATTTGCCTTTGATGGCTTCAGACAGCTTGAAGCTGTCAACGATTTCGCCATTGCCGAGGACGGCAGGTACGTCGAAATCCGGGGCTTGTTTGCCGACGAGTACGCTCATTGGTTATCTCCTGATGGTAATTGAAGTAAATGGACCGCCCCTGAGTCTGCCGTGAATTGACGACAGGCCTGTGACGCGATCACGCTTCGTAAAGACCGACCATCATACCTGAAAAAAGCCGTTCGTCAGTGAGGGGCCCACGGCGGGCAAAGGTTTGAGAAAGCACTTTGACAATCATTCTCGTTAACATTAAGATCCATCGCACTTAAGCCTTAAACCGCGATGGTTCTCCCTTATGTATGTCTGCCTCTGCACTGGCGTCACCGACGGACAAATCCGCGAAGCGATCTATGAAGGTTGCTGCAGCTACAAGGAAGTGCGTGAAACCACCGGCGTTGCCAGCCAATGTGGCAAATGTGCCTGCCTTGCCAAGCAAGTGGTACGGGAAACCCTGACATCGCTGCAAACAGCCCAGGCCGCGATCCCCTACTCGGCAGAATTTACACACGCCTGAAGTGGCGTGTTTTAAAGAACCGGACTTAGCGTCCGGTTTTTTTATGCCTGTAATTCAAATAGTTAGCGCCAAGACGCGGAACACAAACATTCTTATTCCGATTAATTTTCATTTATTATTCAATAACTTAGGTTTGACACTAGTAGTTGTGCAGCTCAAACTCCGCCTTATATACAACGAATACAGGGCAGGACCCCAATCATGAAAGGCGACATCTCAGTCATCCAGCAACTCAACAAAATCCTTGCCAATGAACTGGTCGCGATCAATCAGTATTTCCTGCATGCACGCATGTATGACGATTGGGGCCTGGAAAAGCTCGGCAAGCGTGAGTACAAAGAGTCGATCAAGGCCATGAAGGACGCAGACGCGCTGATCAAGCGCATCCTGTTCCTCGAAGGCCTGCCGAACGTCCAGGACCTGGGCAAGCTGAACATCGGCGAGCACACCCTGGAAATGCTCAACAGCGATGTGGGCTTCGAGCGCAAGAGCCATGCCGACCTCAAGGCCGCCATTGCACATTGCGAGACCAAGGGCGACTTCGGCAGCCGCGAACTGCTGGAAGATATCCTTGAAGACCAGGAAGAGCATATCGACTGGCTGGAAACCCAGATCGGCCTGATCGACAAAGTGACCCTGGAAAACTACCTGCAATCGCAGATGGGTGAATAACCGCGCCAACAGGCACAAAAAAGCCCCGCTCTCGAATGAGAAGCGGGGCTTTTTATTGCGCGCGAATTACGCTTCGGTCTTGGCCGCTGCTTTTTCAGCTGCGTCCTTGATCAGCGCTTGCAACGAACCATCAGCCGCCATTTCGGTGATGATGTCGCTACCGCCGACCAGCTCACCGGCCACCCACAGTTGTGGGAAAGTAGGCCAGTTGGCGTATTTCGGCAGGTTGGCGCGGATTTCCGGGTTTTGCAGGATATCGACGTAAGCGAACTTTTCGCCACACTGCATGACGGCCTGGGAGGCCTTCGCGGAGAAGCCGCACTGCGGGGCATTCGGTGCGCCCTTCATGTAAAGCAGAATGGTGTTGTTAGCAATCTGCTCTTTAATCGTTTCGATGATATCCATGGAACACCTCGGCTGGAACTTTGCGACTCACAGGTCGGCACGGTGGCGCATTGTAACGCAAAATCCCAGCGTGGTGCTCGGGCTCCCCGACAGACTCACTGCGTCACGCCGCCGCGACCTGCACCGGCACGCCGTTCAACGCCGCGTTACCTGACAGTTCGTCCAACTGACGCTCATCCGTCAGGTCGTTGGCACTCGCCCCCGGCTGCGCGCTGGCAATACTCATCTGCACACCCGGCCGGTCATGACCCCAGCCGTGGGGCAGGCTGACCACGCCGGGCATCATCTCCAGGCTGGCCAGTACGTGCACCTCGATCATGCCGATCCGCGAACTGACCCGCACGCGCTGGCCGTCACTCAGTTGGCGACTGGCGAGGTCATCCGGGTGCATCAGCAACTGATGCCGCGGCTTGCCCTTCACCAGTCGGTGATAGTTATGCATCCACGAATTGTTGCTGCGCACGTGCCGGCGGCCGATCAGCAGCAACTCATCAACCGTGGGCAACGGCAATGCGGCAAACCGCGCCAGGTCCGCGAGGATCACTGCTGGCGCCGCCTGCACCCGACCATTGGCGGTTTTCAAGCGTCCCGCCAGGTTGGCCTTCAGCGGTCCCAGGTCCAGGCCATGGGGATGCTCGGCCAGCATCGCCACCGACAGCTTGTGCGAGGAAGCATCGCCATAGGCCCCGGCCCGCAGGCCCAGGTCAATCATCTGCGCCGGCGCCAGGGTTGGCTTGAGCGGGTTGCCAGTGCGGGCCGCAAACGCCTGGGCCAGGCCGACAAAAATCTCCCAGTCGTGCAACGCGCCCTCGGGCTTGGGCAGGATCGCCCGGTTGAAGCGCGTGACGTTACGCACCGCAAACATATTGAAGGTGGTGTCGTAGTGATCGTTTTCCAGGGCCGAGGTCGATGGCAGGATCAGGTCGGCATAGCGCGTGGTTTCGTTGATATACAGGTCCACGCTGACCATGAACTCCAGACCGTCCAGGGCCTGCTCCAATTGGCGTCCGTTGGGGGTGGACAACACCGGGTTGCCGGCCATTGTCACCAGCGCACGGATTTGTCCTTCGCCCTCGGTGAGCATTTCTTCGGCCAAGGCCGACACCGGCAGCTCGCCGCTGTATTCGGGACGCCCGGACACCCGGCTCTGCCAACGGTTGAAGTGCCCACCAGACGTGGCGGCCACCAGGTCCACCGCTGGTTCGGTGCACAAGGCGCCCCCGACCCGGTCCAGATTACCGGTGACCAGGTTGATCAACTGCACCAGCCAGTGGCAAAGGGTACCGAACGCCTGGGTCGATACCCCCATCCGCCCATAGCAGACCGCCTTGTCTGCCGCCGCAAAATCCCGCGCCAACTGGCGGATCTGCTCGGCCGGCACCGCGCAGTGGGCGCTCATGGCCTCGGCGGTAAAACCTGCGACGGCCCGGCGCACCTCCTCCAGGCCGTCCACCGGCAAGTGGCTGTCGCGGGTCAGGTGCTCACTAAACAATGTGTTGAGTAGCCCGAACAGCAACGCCGCATCCCCGCCGGGGCGCACAAACAGGTGCTGGTCGGCCATGGCCGCCGTTTCACTGCGTCGGGGGTCGACCACCACCACTTTGCCGCCCCGTGCCTGAATGGCCTTCAGACGTTTCTCCACGTCCGGCACGGTCATGATGCTGCCATTGGAGGCCAGTGGGTTACCGCCCAGGATCAACATGAAGTCGGTCTGGTCGATATCCGGGATGGGCAGCAACAGGCCATGGCCGTACATCAGGTGGCTGGTGAGGTGATGGGGCAGTTGGTCTACCGACGTCGCGGAGAAGCGATTGCGCGTCTTCAACTGCCCGAGGAAGTAATTACTGTGGGTCATCAAGCCGTAGTTATGCACACTGGGATTGCCCTGATACACCGCCACCGCATTCTGCCCATGCCGCGCCTGGATCCCCGCCAGCCGTTCGGCCACCAGGGCGAAGGCCTCGTCCCAGGGGATCGGCTGCCACTCGCTGCCCACCCGCAACATCGGCTGGTGCAGGCGGTCGGGATCGTTCTGGATATCTTGTAGGGCCACGGCCTTGGGGCATATATGGCCACGGCTGAAGGTATCCTGGGCGTCCCCTTTGATCGAGGTGATGGCAATGCTGCCATCATCCGAAGTGGTGGTTTCCAGGGTCAGGCCGCAAATGGCTTCGCACAGGTGGCAGGCACGGTGATGGAGAGTCTTGGTCATGGCCAGTCTCTTTATTAGGGCTTTGGCCTGACTATGGGCTGCGCCCAGCGGGGGCGCCAGCATCGTTCGCCCCGTGAATCAATGGGCATCAGGCCAGACCATGGGCAAGCATGAGCAAATGTTTCAGAAACCGCCCACACCGCCCCAGAAACCGACGCAACCTGGCCCGGGGCCGCCATCACACATTGCAAAAGGTCGCGGCGCCAGTGTACAAATGACCCGCTGCTGTCCGTAAACAGGCCTCAAAAGTGCAATTCCCGCCCCTTTGAACACCCCTAAAAAACCGTAGCCTATTGGTAAGACGCGACATTTAATGTCAATATCGCGCCTTCCCCTATTTCGTCGCCCCGTGCGGCTTTCGCCGCAGGTCTCGCCCGTTGTCACAATAAACAAGGCTTTGAGTATCTGCGGTCTGTTGCAAAAAGGTAGTTAATGATGAGCGCAAGGCACTTTCTCTCCCTGATGGATTGCACGCCCGAAGAGCTGGTCAGCGTGATCCGTCGAGGCATTGAGCTTAAAGACCTGCGTAATCGCGGCGTACTGTTCGAGCCTTTGAAAAACCGCGTACTCGGGATGATTTTCGAGAAGTCGTCCACCCGTACCCGCCTGTCCTTCGAAGCCGGCATGATCCAGCTCGGCGGCCAGGCCATTTTCCTGTCGCCTCGGGATACCCAACTGGGCCGTGGCGAGCCGATCAGCGATTGCGCCATCGTCATGTCACGCATGCTCGATGCAGTGATGATCCGTACCTTCGCCCACAGCACCCTGACTGAATTTGCCGCCAACTCGCGAGTGCCGGTGATCAACGGGCTGTCCGACGACCTGCATCCGTGCCAGTTGCTCGCCGATATGCAGACGTTCCTCGAACATCGCGGCTCGATCCAGGGCAAGACTGTGGCCTGGATCGGCGATGGCAACAATATGTGCAACAGCTATATAGAAGCGGCGATCCAGTTCGACTTCCACCTGCGCATCGCCTGCCCCGAGGGCTACGAGCCGAGCGCCGAATTCCTGGCCAAGGCCGACGCCCGCGTGCAAATCGTGCGCGACCCGAAAGACGCGGTGATCGGCGCGCACCTGGTGAGCACCGACGTCTGGACCTCCATGGGCCAGGAAGACGAGACCGCCAAGCGCCTGGCCCTGTTCGCGCCTTATCAAGTCACCCGTGAATTGCTCGACCTCGCCGCCCCGGATGCGCTGTTCATGCACTGCCTGCCGGCCCATCGCGGCGAAGAAATCAGCCTCGACCTGTTGGACGACCCGCGCTCCGTCGCCTGGGACCAGGCAGAAAACCGCCTGCATGCGCAGAAGGCCCTGCTGGAATTCCTGGTCCCACCGGCGTATCACCACGCATGAGCCAGCCACTTCTGCTGAACCTGCGCAATCTGGCATGCGGCTATCAGGACCAACGGGTGGTGCAGAATCTCAACCTGCACCTCAACGCTGGAGATATCGGTTGCCTGCTGGGCTCCTCGGGCTGTGGCAAGACCACCACCCTACGGGCGATTGCCGGGTTTGAGCCGGTGCACGAAGGCGAGATCAACCTGGCTGGCGAAGTGATCTCCAGCGCCGGCTTTACCCTGGCCCCGGAGAAGCGTCGCATTGGCATGGTGTTCCAGGACTACGCGCTGTTTCCACATCTGAGCGTGGCCGACAATATCGGCTTCGGCATTCGCAAACACCCGCACAAAGAGCGGGTGGTCGCCGAACTGCTGGAGCTGGTCAACCTGAAGAACCTGGGCAAGCGCTTCCCCCACGAACTGTCCGGTGGCCAACAACAGCGCGTGGCCCTGGCCCGTGCTCTGGCGCCGGAACCGCAATTGCTGTTGCTGGACGAGCCGTTCTCCAACCTCGACGGCGAACTGCGGCGCAAGCTCAGCCATGAAGTGCGCGACATCCTCAAGGCCCGTGGCACCAGTGCGATCCTGGTGACCCATGACCAGGAAGAAGCCTTTGCGGTGAGCGACCATGTCGGCGTGTTCAAGGAAGGCCGCCTGGAGCAGTGGGATACGCCCTACAACCTCTATCACGAACCGCTGACGCCCTACGTCGCGAGTTTTATTGGCCAGGGTTATTTCATCCGTGGCCAATTGAGCACCCCGGAGTCGGTCACCACCGAACTGGGCGAGCTGCGCGGCAATCGTGCCTATACCTGGCCAACCGGCTGCGCGGTGGATGTGTTGCTGCGCCCGGATGACATCGTGTATGCACCGGAAAGCCCGCTTAACGCGCTGATCGTCGGCAAGACCTTCCTGGGTGCCTCGACCCTGTACCGCCTGCAGTTGCCGACCGGCGCCCAGCTGGAGTCGATTTTCCCCAGCCATGCCGATCATCAGGTGGGTGTACACGTGGGGATCCGCGTGGCGGCCGAGCATCTGGTGTTGTTCCAGGCTTCGGGGAGCACGGCGGCGCAGATCCCGCAGGTGGAGTCCGGTGTGCGGCGCTACAGCACCGCCAGTTGAACAAACCGAGTCAAAAAGGTGGAAGCGGGCTTGTGCGGGAGCCGGGCTTGCCCGCGATGCAGGCGCCTCGGGCTGTCAGCTACAGCGAGGTGAGGCTATCGCAGGCAAGCCAGCTCCCACAGAGGCTGGCTCCCACATCTGACTCCACCGCTCTTGAAATCACGCCCGGCCAATCGGCGCAAATTTTCCCTGGGTATGCTCGGCCAACACCGCCGCCGCCAACTCCACTTCCAACCCTCTCCTGCCCGCGCTGACAAAAATTGTCGCAAAAGGCTCTGCGCTCACATCAATGAAGGTGCGCAAGCGCTTCTTCTGCCCCAGAGGGCTGATCCCGCCCAACAAATAACCGGTCGAGCGCTGCGCCGCCGCCGGGTCGGCCATCTCGACTTTCTTTACGCCCGCCGCGTGAGCCAGGGCCTTCAAATCAAGACTTCCGACGACCGGCACCACAGCCACCAATAATTCGCCTTTTTCGCTGCTGGCAAGCAACGTCTTGAACACCTGCGCCGGGTCGAGGCTCAACTTTTCCGCGGCCTCCAGGCCATAGGATGCCGCCTTGGGGTCATGTTCATAACTGTGGATGCGATGTTCGGCGCGAACTTTTTTCAACAAGTCCAATGCAGGTGTCATGGAGGCTCCAGGCTTGGGGAAAACGTGGAAAAACAGACCGCCGATTCTAGGACAAACCCGGGCAAAACGCTCTAGTGCAGGGGGTCGTGCGACGAATCCGCGCAGATCCTGGCCACGCTTGCCGCCAGCCCCGCCGATGGGTTGCCGAGATCATTCATCACCCGAATAGTTTGAAAATGACCGGCCGTTCACTTTCGACCTTTGACAGCGGCGTTTCTTGTCTATATTTTTTCGTTTCCGAATACTGTAAGAATCTATCCACAGTGTCCGAGCAGTAAGCCGTGAGCAGGATGGGGATCCTGACCACGGTGAAAATCGCGCATCGCCCGTTGCGGCACAGCGCCAGACAAGAAAAAAAATCGAGGTTTTCAATGACAACTGCTCTTCAACAGCCTTCACTTTCCAGCCAATGCATGGCCGAGTTCCTCGGCACCGCGCTGCTGATCTTCTTCGGTACCGGTTGCGTCGCTGCGCTCAAGGTCGCGGGTGCCAGCTTTGGCCTGTGGGAAATCAGCATCATCTGGGGGATCGGCGTGAGCATGGCGATCTACCTGAGCGCCGGCATTTCCGGGGCTCATCTCAATCCAGCCGTCAGCATCGCGCTGTGCATCTTTGCCGATTTCGACAAGCGCAAACTGCCCTTCTATATCATCGCCCAGGTTGCCGGCGCCTTTTGCTCCGCCGCGCTGGTCTACACGCTCTACAGCAACCTGTTTTTCGATTACGAACAAACTCACCAGATGGTTCGTGGCTCCGCAGCCAGCCTGGAACTGGCCTCGGTGTTCTCCACCTACCCGCACGCCCTGCTGAATACGGCCCAGGCGTTCCTGGTGGAAATGGTCATCACCGCGATCCTGATGGGCGTGATCATGGCCCTGACCGACGACAATAACGGCTTGCCCCGCGGCCCCCTGGCCCCGCTGTTGATCGGCTTGCTGATCGCCGTGATCGGCAGCGCCATGGGCCCGCTGACCGGGTTTGCGATGAATCCGGCTCGGGATTTCGGCCCCAAGCTGATGACCTTTTTCGCCGGTTGGGGTGAAATGGCTTTCACCGGCGGGCGCGATATTCCTTACTTCCTGATCCCGATCGTTGCACCGATTGTCGGTGCCTGCCTCGGCGCTGCGGCCTATCGCGGGTTGATTGCCCGCCATCTGCCCAACGCCGCAGATGCTACAACTGATGCAGCCGAAACCGCCACCAGCGGCAACACCCGAACTTCTTGAAAGCGGTAGCCTGAGCCCTTCTGCCCCTTGCGGCCCAGGCTACTTACCCACTCCTTTTTTCCGTCCAAGGCAATCGACATGACCGACACACAGAATAAGAACTACATCATTGCCCTCGATCAGGGCACCACCAGTTCCCGGGCGATCATCTTTGATCGTGACGCCAACGTGGTGTGTACCGCCCAGCGTGAATTCGTCCAGCACTACCCGCAAGCCGGTTGGGTCGAGCATGACCCGATGGAAATCTTCGCCACCCAGAGCGCAGTGATGGTCGAGGCCCTGGCACAAGCCGGCCTGCACCACGACCAGGTCGCCGCCATCGGCATCACCAACCAGCGTGAAACCACCGTGGTCTGGGACAAGGTCACCGGCCGCCCGATCTACAACGCCATCGTCTGGCAGTGCCGGCGCAGCACCGAAATCTGCCAGCAGCTCAAGCGCGACGGCCATGAGCAATACATCAGCGACACCACCGGCCTGGTCACCGACCCGTACTTCTCCGGTACCAAGTTGAAGTGGATCCTCGACAACGTCGAAGGCAGCCGCGAACGCGCGCGCAACGGCGAGTTGCTGTTCGGCACCATCGACAGCTGGCTGATCTGGAAATTTACCGGCGGCAAGACCCACGTCACCGACTACACCAACGCTTCGCGCACCATGCTCTTCAACATCCACACCCTGGAGTGGGATGCGAAGATGCTGGAGGTCCTGGACATCCCGCGCGAGATGCTGCCGGAAGTGAAGTCCTCCTCGGAAATCTATGGCCGCACCAAAAGCGGGATTGCCATCGGCGGCATTGCCGGCGACCAGCAAGCCGCCCTGTTCGGCCAGATGTGCGTTGAGCCGGGCCAGGCGAAAAACACCTACGGCACCGGTTGCTTCCTGTTGATGAACACCGGCGACAAAGCGGTCAAATCCCAGCACGGCATGCTCACCACCATCGCCTGCGGCCCACGTGGCGAAGTGGCTTACGCCCTTGAAGGCGCTGTGTTCAACGGTGGTTCCACCGTGCAGTGGCTGCGCGATGAGTTGAAGATCATCAATGACGCCCACGACACCGAATACTTCGCCAACAAGGTCAAAGACAGCAACGGCGTGTACCTGGTACCGGCGTTCACCGGTCTCGGCGCTCCGTACTGGGACCCCTACGCCCGTGGCGCGCTGTTCGGCCTGACCCGTGGCGTACGTGTCGATCACATTATTCGTGCAGCCCTGGAGTCGATTGCCTACCAGACCCGCGACGTGCTCGACGCCATGCAGCAGGACTCCGGCGAACGCCTCAAATCCCTGCGGGTAGACGGCGGCGCAGTGGCCAACAACTTCCTGATGCAGTTCCAGGCCGACATCCTCGGCACCCAGGTCGAGCGCCCGCAAATGCGCGAGACCACGGCGTTGGGCGCTGCCTACCTGGCCGGCCTGGCCTGTGGCTTCTGGGGCAGCCTGGATGAGCTGCGTGGCAAGGCAGTGATCGAACGCGAGTTCGAACCACAACTGGACGAGCCCGCCAAAGAAAAACTCTACGCCGGCTGGAAAAAAGCGGTCAGCCGCACCCGTGACTGGGAACCCCACGAAGGCGCTGAATAAGCCAAGCGTAGGACCCACATCGGGTTGTAACTGGCAGGGAGCAGATTCCTGCGTCATCATGGGCCACTTTTGTATGGCAGCCCACAGGACGCCCAATGAATCTGCCTCCCCGTCAGCAACAAATCCTCGAACTGGTCCGCGAACGCGGCTACGTCAGTATCGAGGAAATGGCGCAGTTGTTCGTTGTTACCCCGCAAACCATCCGCCGCGATATCAATCAGTTGGCCGACGCCAATCTGCTGCGTCGCTACCACGGCGGCGCCGCCTATGACTCCAGTGTCGAAAACACCGAGTACGCCATGCGTGCCGACCAGATGCGCGATGAAAAGCAGCGTATCGGCGAAGCCATTGCCGCACAGATCCCCGATCATGCCTCGCTGTTCATCAATATCGGTACCACCACCGAATCCATCGCCCGGGCGCTGCTCAACCACAGCCACCTGAAGATCATCACCAATAACCTCAACGTCGCCATGATGCTCAGCGCCAAGGACGACTTCGACGTGCTGCTGACCGGCGGCAATGTACGCCGTGACGGCGGCGTGGTGGGCCAGGCCAGCGTGGACTTCATCAATCAGTTCAAGGTCGACTTCGCCCTGGTGGGTATCAGCGGTATCGACGAGGACGGCAGCCTGCTGGACTTCGATTACCAGGAAGTGCGGGTTTCCCAGGCAATCATTGCCAACGCACGCAAGGTGATCCTCGCGGCGGACTCCAGCAAATTCGGGCGCAATGCCATGATTCGCCTGGGGCCGATCAGTTTGATTGATTGCCTGGTCACCGATCAGCAGCCGGTGCCGGCGCTGGTGCAGTTGTTGAGCCAGAACAAGATTCGTCTGGAAGTCGTCTGAGCGCCCCCTGAGCTCGTTGGCGCCTGGACCTGCGCCATCGCGGGCAAGCCCGCTCCCACAGGAACGGGCTTGCCCGCGATGGCGGCCAAGAGGCTACAACTCTCTTGAGCCAGCATCCGGCTCAATGTTCACAATTTTTCCTTTTCCCGCCCTTCGATGAGTTTTTTCAATCGAAGTCAGCTGGCTGTGCCCGCGTTTATGAGCTACCATTTTCGCAAATGAACATTAATGTTCGAATTCCAATATTAAAAAAGATCGCGAGGCCAGCCGATGACCCCTTCTACCTTGCCTGCTCCACCCCTTGCCGAAGTCTATGATGTTGCCGTGATTGGCGGCGGGATCAATGGTGTAGGCATCGCGGCAGACGCAGCCGGTCGCGGCCTGTCGGTATTCCTTTGCGAAAAGGATGACTTGGCCAGCCACACCTCGTCTGCCAGCAGCAAGCTGATCCATGGCGGCCTGCGCTATCTTGAACATTACGAATTCCGCCTGGTGCGCGAAGCCCTGGCCGAACGCGAAGTGCTACTGGCCAAGGCCCCGCACATCGTCAAGCAGATGCGTTTTGTGTTGCCCCATCGCCCGCACCTGCGCCCGGCCTGGATGATCCGTGCCGGCCTGTTCCTGTACGACCACCTTGGCAAGCGCGAGAAACTTGCAGGCTCCAAAAGCCTGAAGTTCGGCGCCGACAGCCCGCTGAAAAGCGAAATCACCAAGGGCTTCGAATACTCCGATTGCTGGGTCGACGACGCGCGCCTGGTTGTACTCAACGCCATGGCCGCCCGGGAAAAGGGTGCACATATCCACACCCAGACCCGTTGCGTCAGCGCCCGTCGCAGCAAGGGCCTGTGGCACCTGCACCTGGAGCGCGCCGATGGCAGCCTACTGTCGATCCGCGCCAAGGCTCTGGTGAACGCGGCCGGCCCATGGGTCGCCAAGTTCATCAAGGATGACCTCAAGCTCGATTCGCCGTATGGCATCCGCCTGATCCAGGGCAGCCACCTGATCGTGCCAAAACTGTACGAAGGCGCCCATGCGCACATCCTGCAGAACGAGGATGGGCGTATCGTCTTCACCATTCCGTACCTCAATCACCTGACCATCATCGGCACCACCGACCGTGAGTACACCGGCGACCCCGCGAAAGTGGCGATCACCGAAGGTGAAACGGACTACATGCTCAAGGTGGTCAACGCCCACTTCAAGCAGCAGTTGAGCCGCGACGATATCGTGCACACCTATTCCGGCGTGCGCCCGCTGTGCAACGACGAGTCGGATAACCCGTCGGCCATTACCCGCGACTACACCCTGGCACTGTCCGGCAGCGGCGAAGAAGCGCCGATCCTGTCGGTGTTCGGTGGCAAGCTGACCACTTACCGCAAGCTGGCCGAGTCGGCCCTGGCGCAACTGGCCCCCTACTTCCCGCATATCAAGCCGAGCTGGACCGCCAAGGCCAGCCTGCCCGGCGGTGAAGACATGAGCACGCCAGAAGCCCTGGCCACCGACATTCGCAGCAAGTTCGAGTGGATCCCCAGCGAAATCGCCCGCCGCTGGTCGACCACCTATGGCAGCCGCACCTGGCGCCTGCTCGAAGGCGTGCAATCGCTGGCCGACCTGGGCGAGCACCTGGGTGGCGGCCTGTACACCCGGGAAGTCGACTACCTGTGCGCCGAGGAATGGGCGACCCAGGCCTACGACATCCTGTGGCGGCGCACCAAACTCGGGCTGTTCACCACCCCCGAGGAGCAGGAAAACCTGCAGCGTTATTTGGTCAAGGTCGAACAGAACCGCAGCAAGATCGAAGCAGCCTGATGCATCCAGCCCCTGCGCCGAAAGGCCCAGGGGCTTTTTTATGAACGTCTTGATGTGAAATGCGATCAATGTGGGAGCTGGCTGGCCTGCAACAACGGGCGGTGATCGCCGGCAGCCAATGCCTACAGATTCGGTTTTCCGAACGTGGTAACGCCACCTATTCGGTTTGCCGGATTTAAACACCGGATAAACCTCGTCATATAAAGTTAATCGCCATATAAATCATACAGTTAGATTTTTAATCACAGTCTGGCACGACTCATGCTCTACACTTGGTACGTGTTTGTCTGAGATGCTTCAGGAGCCGTCACAGGCATTCGCTGTATCGAAAGAGCCGTCCAGGCTTCATAAAAAAAACAAATGTCGAGGAAGTATTGATGCGTATCGTTCCCCATATTTTGGGCGCAGCTATCGCTGCTGCTCTGATTAGCACTCCAGTCTTCGCCGCCGAACTGACCGGCACGCTGAAGAAAATCAAAGAGTCGGGCACCATCACCCTGGGCCACCGCGACGCCTCCATTCCGTTTTCCTACATTGCGGATGGTTCGGGCAAACCAGTGGGCTACTCCCACGACATTCAACTGGCCATCGTCAAAGCTGTCGAGAAAGACCTCGGCATGAAGGAAGGCGAGCTGAAGGTCAAATACAACCTGGTCACTTCGCAAAC
The DNA here is from genome assembly GCF_012985645.1 of Pseudomonas sp. WS 5410. Taxonomy (NCBI): domain Bacteria; kingdom Pseudomonadati; phylum Pseudomonadota; class Gammaproteobacteria; order Pseudomonadales; family Pseudomonadaceae; genus Pseudomonas; species Pseudomonas sp. WS 5410. The sequence goes on from NZ_JAAQWS010000026.1 coordinate 68,748, forward strand.
CCGTATTCCGCTGGTGCAGAACGGCACCGTGGACGTTGAGTGTGGTTCCACCACCAACAACGTTGAGCGTCAGCAGCAAGTCGACTTCTCCGTCGGCATCTTCGAAATCGGTACCCGTCTGCTGTCCAAAAAGGACTCGACCTACAAGGATTTCGCTGACCTCAAGGGCAAGAACGTCGTGACCACCGCCGGCACCACGTCCGAGCGCATCCTCAAGTCCATGAACGCTGACAAGCAGATGGGCATGAACGTCATCTCCGCCAAAGACCACGGTGAGTCCTTCCAGATGCTGGAAAGCGGCCGCGCCGTTGCCTTCATGATGGACGATGCGCTGCTGGCCGGTGAAATGGCCAAGGCCAAGAAGCCTACCGACTGGGCCGTGACCGGCACGCCGCAATCCTTCGAAATCTACGGCTGCATGGTTCGCAAAGGCGATGCACCGTTCAAGAAGGCTGTGGATGACGCTATCGTCGCTACCTACAAGTCTGGCGAAATCAACAACATCTACACCAAGTGGTTCAGCTCGCCGATCCCACCAAAAGGCCTGAACCTGATGTTCCCGATGAGCGACGAACTCAAGGCCCTGATCGCCAATCCGACCGACAAAGCAGCCGACGACAAAACGGCTGAAAAAAAGTCCTGATTCCGAACTAACCTTATCTCCTGAGGGAGCCAACCCTCCCTCAGGCGTCTGTTACTACCTGCTGGCATTATTATTTGGAACACTCGACCTGGCGGTTTCCGAGCCGATCGCGTGTGCCTGACGTTCACCGTCAGGCGGGAATGGATCTTCCCCAAGCGGGTGCTTGTACATCGATTGATTTCGGGGGAGACCCTAATGAATTACAACTGGGACTGGGGCGTATTCTTCAAGTCCACCGGCGTGGGCAGCGAGACCTATCTCGACTGGTTCATCTCCGGTTTGGGCTGGACCATCGCCATCGCCGTCGTGGCCTGGATCGTCGCCTTGCTGCTGGGCTCGATACTGGGTGTGATGCGCACGATGCCTAACCGCCTCGTAGCCGGCATCGCCACCTGCTATGTGGAACTGTTTCGTAACGTGCCACTGCTGGTACAGCTGTTCATCTGGTACTTCCTGGTGCCCGACCTGCTGCCGCAAAACCTGCAGGACTGGTACAAACAAGACTTGAACCCGACCACCTCGGCCTACCTGAGCGTTGTCGTGTGCCTGGGCCTGTTCACCGCCGCCCGCGTATGTGAACAAGTGCGTACCGGTATCCAGGCGCTGCCCCGTGGCCAGGAAGCCGCCGCGCGCGCCATGGGCTTCAGCCTGTCGCAGATCTACTGGAACGTGCTGCTGCCCCAGGCCTACCGGATCATCATTCCGCCGCTTACCTCGGAATTCCTCAACGTGTTCAAGAACTCCTCCGTGGCGTCCTTGATCGGCCTGATGGAACTGCTGGCGCAAACCAAGCAGACCGCCGAGTTCTCGGCCAACCTGTTTGAAGCCTTCACCCTGGCCACGCTGATCTACTTCACCCTGAACATGAGCCTGATGCTGCTGATGCGCCTGGTCGAGAAGAAAGTCGCTGTGCCCGGCCTGATTTCCGTGGGGGGCAAATAATGGAATTTGATTTCAGCGGCATTATCCCGGCCATGCCTGGCCTGTGGAACGGCATGGTCATGACCTTGAAGCTGATGGTCATGGGCGTGGTCGGCGGCATCATTCTCGGTACTATCCTGGCCTTGATGCGCCTGTCCTCCAGCAAACTGCTGTCCCGCGTGGCCGGCGCCTATGTGAACTACTTCCGCTCGATCCCGCTGCTGCTGGTGATCACCTGGTTCTACCTGGCAGTGCCGTTCGTGTTGCGCTGGATCACCGGCGAAGACACGCCAATCGGTGCGTTCACCTCCTGCGTCGTGGCCTTCATGATGTTCGAGGCGGCGTACTTCTGCGAAATCGTGCGGGCCGGCGTGCAGTCGATCCCCAAGGGCCAGATGGCTGCGGCACAAGCGATGGGCATGACCTACGGCCAGACCATGCGCCTGATCATCCTGCCCCAGGCGTTCCGCAAGATGACCCCGCTGCTGTTGCAGCAGAGCATCATCCTGTTCCAGGACACCTCGCTGGTCTACACCGTGGGCCTGGTGGATTTCCTCAACTCCGCCCGTTCCAACGGCGACATTATCGGCCGCTCCAATGAGTTCCTGATCTTTGCCGGTGTCGTCTACTTCATCATCAGCTTTGCCGCCTCGCTGCTGGTCAAGCGTCTGCAAAAAAGGTTTGCCGTATGATCTCTATCAAGAACATCAACAAGTGGTATGGCGACTTCCAGGTGCTGACCGATTGCAGCACCGAGGTCAAAAAAGGCGAAGTGATCGTGGTGTGCGGGCCGTCCGGCTCGGGCAAATCCACCCTGATCAAGTGCGTCAACGCCCTGGAACCGTTCCAGAAAGGTGACGTTGTGGTCGATGGCACCTCGATTGCCGACCCGAAGACCAACCTGCCGAAACTGCGCTCGCGCGTAGGCATGGTGTTCCAGCACTTCGAACTGTTCCCGCACATGACCATCACCGAAAACCTGACGGTTGCGCAGATCAAGGTGTTGGGCCGCAGCAAGGCAGAAGCCGAGAAGAAAGGCCTGCAATTGCTGGAGCGTGTAGGTCTGTCGGCACATAAGGACAAGCACCCGGGCCAACTGTCCGGCGGCCAGCAGCAGCGCGTGGCGATTGCCCGTGCTCTGGCAATGGACCCGATCGTCATGCTGTTCGACGAACCGACCTCGGCCCTGGACCCGGAGATGGTCAACGAAGTACTGGACGTGATGGTGCAACTGGCCCAGGAAGGCATGACCATGATGTGCGTGACCCACGAAATGGGCTTCGCCCGCAAAGTGGCCGACCGCGTGATCTTCATGGATGCCGGCAAGATCATCGAAGACTGCCCTAAAGAAGAGTTCTTCGGCGATATCAGCGCCCGTTCCGAACGTGCGCAGCACTTCCTCGAGAAAATCCTGCAGCACTAAGCACAACACAGCGTCCACTGTAGAAACCGGGCCCTGTGGGAGCGGGCTTGCCCGCGATTGCGGCATATCAGTCAACCTCTGTGGCTGACCTACCGTCATCGCGGGCAAGCCCGCCCCCCACACCGGTCCAGGCAAGCGCTGGTTGACCCAAGGCATCTGTGATGAAATGCGACCCCACCCTCTATCGCGCCGCACCGCCATCCCTTGCCGTGAAGCCTCGTCTGATTCGCCAGCTGTTCCTGCCGCCCCTGATCATCCTGTTGATGATCGGCCTGGGTTTTATCGGCTTCTGGACCAGCGAGTACTACGGCATCCGGACCCTGGGCGAGAACGGCGAGCGCCAGTTGGAGCTGCATGCGCGCACGGTCGAGAGTGAGATCAGCAAGTACACCTACCTGCCCAGCCTGCTGGAGCTGGAATCCAGCGTCTCCAAATTGCTGGCCGACCCGAACCCGGAACACCGGCAAGCGGTCAACGAATACCTCGAAGGCCTGAACCGGCGCAGCCGCAGTCGGGCGATTTATGTGATGGACACCACCGGCCGCGTGATGGCCACCAGTAACTGGCGCGATGTCGACAGCTACCTCGGTGAAGACCTGTCGTTCCGCGCCTATTTCCAGAATGCCGTACGTGGCCAGCCGGGCCGTTTCTATGGCATCGGCAGCACCAATGGCGAGCCTGGCTACTACTTGGCCCACGGCCTGGAAGAACACGGCAAGATCATTGGTGTCGCAGTGGTCAAGGTGCGCCTCGAAGCGTTGGAAGAACGCTGGCAGCGCGCGCGCCTGGAAGCCTTTGTCAGCGATGAGAACGGCATCATCATCCTCTCCAGCGACCCGGCACGCCGGCTCAAGGCGGTGCGCCCGCTGAGCGACGATACCAAGGAGCGCCTGGCCCGCAGCCTGCAATATTACTGGGCGACACTCAACGAACTGCAACCCCTGGCCCGCGAACAGCTCGACACTGGCACCGAAAAACTGACCTTCCCGGCCAACAGTGAAGTGGTGGCCGACGACCGGGAAGTCACCTACCTGGCCCAGACCCGGCCCCTGAACGACACACCGTGGAATTTCACCCTGCTCACCCCGCTCAACGACCTGCGCCAGGCCGCGATCAACCAGGGCATCCTCGTTGCGGTGGCCTTTGCCCTGGTGGCGTTCCTGCTGATTGCCTGGAATGAGCGGCGCAAGGTAATCGCCACACGCCTGGCCGCTCGCGAGGCCCTGCAGGAAGCCAACAACCAGCTGGAGCGGCGGATTGCCGAGCGCACCACCGACCTGCGCGCCAGCAACGAACGGCTCAAGGCGCAGATCCGCGAGCGGCGCCAGGCCGAAGAAACCCTGCGCCGGGCCCAGGACGAATTGGTCCAGGCCGGCAAATTAGCGGCCATCGGCCAGATGTCCACCAGCATCGCCCATGAACTGAACCAGCCGCTGGCGGCCCTGCGCACCTTGTCCGGCAATACCGTGCGCTTCCTCGAGCGCGGCGCCCTGGATACTGCCAGCACCAACCTCAAGACCATCAATGAACTGATCGACCGCATGGGACGCATCACCGCCAGCCTGCGCTCGTTTGCCCGGCGGGGTGACGACCAGGGCGAAGCCAGCCTGGGCAAGGCCGTGGATGCGGCGTTCCAGGTTCTGGGCAGCCGCCTCGACAGCCTGCCGCTGACCGTACACCGTCAGTTCAGCCAGGCCATGTTGCAGATCGACCAGACGCGCCTGGAGCAAATCCTGGTCAACCTGATCGGCAACGCCCTGGACGCGATGCACGCCCAACCCGCCCCGCAGCTGTGGCTGGAAAGTGACATCAGCGAAGGCAAATACCGCCTGCGGGTGCGGGACAACGGGCATGGCATCGACCCTGAGACCCGCAAACATTTGTTCGAACCCTTTTTCACCACCAAACCCGGCGAGCAAGGCTTGGGCCTGGGCCTGACCCTGTCGGCCAGCCTTGCCGCAGCCACCGGCGGCAACCTGGCCGTCGAGCATCCGGCCGCTGGTGGTACAGCCTTTGTCCTGAGCCTGCCCCTGGCAGGCCATCAACCCGGCGAGTCGATATGAACAGCCAACCCAACACCGAGCTGACCGTGCTGATTGTCGAAGACGATCCCCATGTGTTGCTCGGCTGCCAGCAAGCCCTGGCCCTGGAAGATATTCCCAGCGTCGGCGTGGCCAGCGCTGAAGAGGCACTCAAGCGTGTCGGCGAGAATTTTGCCGGCATTGTGATCAGTGACATCCGCCTGCCCGGCATTGACGGCCTGGAGCTGTTGACCCGTCTCAAGGCCCTGGATAAAAGCCTGCCGGTGGTGCTGATCACCGGCCACGGCGATATTTCCATGGCAGTGGGCGCGATGCGCAACGGTGCCTATGACTTCATGGAGAAACCCTTTTCTCCGGAGCGCCTGGTGGACGTGGTGCGCCGCGCCCTCGAACAGCGTGGCCTGGCTCGGGAAGTCTGGGCGCTGCGCCGGCAACTGGCCGAACGTGACTCCCTGGAAGGCCGGATCATCGGGCGCTCGCCGGCGATGCAGAACCTGCGCGAGTTGATCGCCAACGTCGCCGACACCTCGGCCAACGTGCTGATCGAAGGCGAGACTGGCACCGGCAAAGAGTTGGTCGCCCGCTGTCTGCACGACTTTAGCCGCCGCCACGCCCACCAGTTCGTCGCCCTGAACTGCGGCGGCCTGCCGGAAAACCTGTTTGAGAGCGAGATTTTCGGCCACGAAGCCAACGCCTTTACCGGTGCGGGCAAACGGCGGATCGGCAAGATCGAGCATGCTCACGAAGGCACGCTGTTCCTCGACGAAGTGGAAAGCATGCCGATGAACCTGCAGATCAAACTGCTGCGGGTCTTGCAAGAGCGCACCCTGGAGCGCCTGGGTTCGAACCAGAGCGTGGCGGTGGATTGCCGGGTGATTGCCGCGACCAAGTCCGACCTCGACGACTTGAGCCGCGCCAACCAGTTCCGCAGCGACTTGTACTACCGCCTGAACGTGGTGACCCTGGAACTGCCACCGCTGCGCGAGCGCCGCGAAGATATCCTGCAGTTGTTCGAACACTTTCTGCAGCAATCATCCCTGCGCTTCGACCGCATCGCCCCGGAGCTGGACAACCAGACCCTGTCCAGCCTGATGAGCCATGACTGGCCCGGCAACGTACGTGAACTGCGCAACGTCGCCGAACGTTTTGCCCTGGGCCTGCCCGCCTTCAAGAAAAGCGGCGCCAGCCCCGACAACCATGGCCTGGCCTTTACCGAAGCGGTGGAAGCCTTTGAACGCAACCTGCTCAGCGACGCCCTGCAACGCAGCGGCGGCAACCTGACCCAGGCCAGCCTGGAACTGGGAATGGCCAAGACCACCCTGTTCGACAAGGTCAAGAAATACGGCCTGAGCCACTAAGGAGTCATGCGTGGATTTAGTCTTCAAGGCCGCCCTCGGAGCGGCGGTGGTGTTGCTCCTGGCGGTGCTGGCCAAAACCAAGAACTATTACATCGCCGGCCTGGTGCCGCTGTTTCCGACTTTTGCACTGATCGCCCACTACATCGTCGGCAAGGGCCGCTCGGTGGACGACCTGAAGACCACCATTGTGTTCGGCATGTGGTCGATCATTCCGTACTTTGTGTACCTGGCGACGCTGTATGTGATGGTCGACCGCATGCGCCTGGAGGCCTCCCTGGCGGTGGCCGCAGTGGCGTGGCTGATGGCGGCGACGGTGCTGGTGAGTGTGTGGATTCGAATTCACGCCTGACACTCCACGGCTCCACTGTGGGAACTGGACCCACTCGGTACACCCATAAAACCGAGTTGCCTGCATCGCAGCCTCGCCGGGGCTCGACAGCTCCCACATTTGATCCCTGTGATTCCCCAATCCCCTGTGGGAGCTGTCGAGCCCCGGCGAGGCTGCGATGGGGTCGACTCGGTACACCCATAAAACCCAGTTGCCTGCATCGCAGCCTCGCTAAAGCTCGACAGCTCCCACATTTGATCCCTGTGATTCCCCAATCCCTTGTGGGAGCTGTCGAGCCCCGGCGAGGCTGCGATGGGATCGACTCGGTACACCTGTAAAACCCAGCTGCCTGCATCGCAGCCTCGCTAAAGCTCGACAGCTCCCACATTTGCTTAGTGTGCCTCCCCAATCCCTTGTGGGAGCTGTCGAGCCCCGGCGAGGCTGCGATGGGGTCGACTCGGTACACCTGTAAAACCCAGTTGCCTGCATCGCAGCCTCGCTAAAGCTCGACAGCTCCCACATTTGATCCCTGTGATTCCCCAATCCCTTGTGGGAGCTGTCGAGCCCCGGCGAGGCTGCGATGGGATCAACTCGGTACACCTGTAAAACCCAGCTGCCTGCATCGCAGCCTCGCTAAAGCTCGACAGCTCCCACATTTGCTTAGTGTGCCTCCCCAATCCCTTGTGGGAGCTGTCGAGCCCCGGCGAGGCTGCGATGGGATCGACTCGGTACACCTG
>NZ_JAAQWS010000027.1:0-71862 GCF_012985645.1 Pseudomonas sp. WS 5410
CGCTGCGTTGCACCGCAATTCCCACCAGTACATCAGGGCCGACACCGGCCGCGATCAGGCGATGGGCCAGGCGGTTGGCCTGCTGGTTGAGTCGGGCAAAGGTCAATGACTGGGTGTCGAAGACCAATGCTACGGCATCCGGGGTGCGGGCGGCCTGGGCTTCGATCAGGTGGTGGATGGCGCTGTCGCGAGGGTAGTCGGCAGTGCTGGCGTTCCAGGTTTGCAACGCCAGGTGCTGTTCAGCGGCGTTGAGCATCGGCAGTTGACCGATGCGCTGCCGTGGATCATCGACCATGCCCTGCAACAATCTCTGCCAATGCCGCGCCATGCGTTCGACGGTCGAGGCGTCAAAGATATCGGTGGCATAGGTGAGGACCGCCGACAGGCCATCAGGGCCGTCGAAGGTATTGAGGGTCAGGTCAAACGGCGCACTGAGGTTCTCCGAGTCGACTGGCGTGCACAGCAATCCGCCCAGGGGTTGGCCATCGGCAAACCGGCCAGTTTCCATCTGATGGTTGAACATCACCTGGAACAGCGGCGTGTGCAGGCTGTTGCGCTCGGGCTGCAGCGCCTCCACCAACTGCTCGAACGGCAGGTCTTGCCAGGTCTGGGCCTCGTGGGCCGCCGCCTTCACCGTCTGCACAAAGTCCGCAAAGGGCTGCTGGCTGTCGAGCGTGGCCTGCATCACCTGGGTATTGACGAAAAAGCCGATGACCCGCTCGGTCTCGGCCCGGTTGCGGTTGGCGGTGGGTACGCCGACGCGAATGTCAGACTGGCCGCTGTAGCGGTGCAACAGCACCTGGAACGACGCCAGCAACAACATGAACGGTCTCACCACTTGCTGCTGCGCCAGGCCCTTGAGGCCGTCGCTCAAGGCACGATCCAACGCCAGCGGCAGCGTCGCCCCACGCTGGTCCGGTGGCCCCAGGCGTGGGCGATCCACCGGTAGTTCAAGCAAGACGTGCTCGCTGCCCAATTTACCGCGCCAGTAATCCAGTTGCCGGCGCCCTTCCCCGGCCTCCAGCCATTGCCGTTGCCAGGCGGCATAGTCAGCGTATTGAATGATCGGTGCCGGCAACGCGCAAGGCGTGCCCGTGACCTGGGCAATGTACAGCGCCAGCAGCTCATCGATCATGATCTGCATCGACCAGCCATCGGTGATGATGTGATGCAACGTCAGTACCAACACGTGCTCATCGTCCGCCAGGCGCAACACCGCGGCGCGCAGCAGCAGATCGTGTTCCAGATCGAACGGCTGGCTGCTCTGCACCTGGACAAACGCCTTGATTACGGACTCGGGGTCGCCTGCCGGGGCAGCCTGCACCGCAAGCTCCACGGCTTCGATGGGCCGCATGATGCATCGCACCTGCTCGCCTTGCTGCACAAATCCGGCGCGCAGCCCTTCATGGCGCGCCAGCACCTGCGACAGGCTGCGTTGCAGCGCCTCGACATCCAGCTCCCCCTTCAAATGCAGCGCCGTACAGATGTTGTAGGCACTGCCCGTTGGGTCGAACTGCCAGAGAAACCATTGCCGCTGCTGGGCATACGACAGTTGCTGGGGCCCGGCTTCGCTAGCCGGCACAATCGGGAAACGCGCGACGTTGACGCCCTGCTGCTCCAGCTTGCGGAACAGTTGCGCACGCTTGGGTGCGCTCAAGTCCTTGATACGCGCCACCAGTTCTGCGGTTTTGGCCCCGCCTTGCTTAAGCATTGGTTTCCTCCAGGTTTTCCTGCTCCAGCTCATCAAGGGCATCGAAGATCAGGTCAAAGTCATCATCCAGGCCATCGTCCCGGGTCGCATCGACCAGCGATTGGGCCAAGGCCCCGAGGCTGTCCTGCGCGTAAAAGTCCTTCACGGCCACGTCTACCCCAAGCACTGCCCGCACACGGGACAGCATCACCACCACTTGCAGGGAGTGCCCGCCCAGGTCGAAGAAGTTGTCGCCAAGCCCCACGCGCTCGACCTTGAGCACCTCTTGCCAGATCCCGGCCAGTTGCTGCTCAAGTTCCGAAACCGGCGCCACATAGGCTTTTTGCGTCTGGCTGACATCCGGTGCCGGCAAGGCCTTGCGGTCCAGTTTGCCGTTGGGGGTCAAGGGCATCTGCGCGACGAATACCAGGTGCGCAGGGATCATGTAGTCGGCCAGATGCTGCTTGAGCCCGGCCTTGATCAACTCGCGCAACGCCGTATGTTGCTCGGTGCTGTCCGTCGATTCGGCGAGCACTACGTAACCCACCAGTTGCGGGCCGCTGGGTCCATCGAGGGCCACCACGGCCGCTTCGCGCACAGCATCCTGGGCCTGTATGCGCGCTTCGATTTCCCCCAGTTCGATCCGGAAGCCGCGAATTTTCACCTGGTGGTCCAAGCGCCCGAGGTATTCGATCACCCCTTCGGCGCGATAGCGCGCCAGGTCGCCGGTGCGGTACAAGCGCTGGCCGGGCGCACCGAACGGGTCGGGTAGGAAACGTTCGGCAGTCAGGCCTGGGCGCTGGAAGTAGCCGCGCGCCAGGCCATCACCGCCGATCAACAGCTCACCGGGCACGCCGACCGGGGCCAAGGCACCGTCCTGGCTGACGATGTACAGGCCGGTGTTGTCGATCGGCCGCCCCAGCCATGGCTGGCCGTCGAGACGATGGGCGGCTGACCAAATGGTGGTTTCGGTTGGCCCATAGAGGTTCCATACCGCTCCACCGAGGGCGAGCATGCGTGCCGCCAGTTCATCGGCCAGGGCTTCGCCACCGCAGAGCAAGGTGCAGCCCTGCAACGCCGCCACCTGCGGGCTGTCGAGCAACATGCGCCAGGTCGAGGGCGTGGCTTGCAGGGTGTTGACACGCTGGGTAGCCACGGTGGCGAGGATCGCGTCCGGGTCGAGGGTGGTGTCTTTGTCCACCAACACCGCACAGGCGCCAACGGTCAGCGGCAGGTAGATCTCCAGGCCGAAGATATCGAACGAGAAGGTGGTCAGAGACAGGATCCGCTCTCCCACCGCAAGCCCCGGCTGGCGGGCCATGCTCGCAATGAAGTTGCCCAGGGCGCCATGGGGCACCATTACCCCTTTGGGCTTGCCGGTTGAACCGGAGGTGTAGATTGCATAGGCAAGGTTGCCCGGCCCGGCCGATGGCTGCGGGTTGTGGCTCGGATAGCCCGCGAACCAGCCCGCCTCACCGTCCAGCACCAGCGCCTCAACACCGCCTGGAATTGGCAGCGCCCCCAGCAGCGGCGCCTGGGTAATCAGCAACCTCAGGCCGCTGTCTTGCATCATGTACGCCAGGCGATCAGCCGGGTATGCCGGGTCCAGCGGCACATAGGCGCCACCGGCCTTGAGTATCGCCAGCAGGCTGATGATCATCGGCAAGCCGCGCTCCACCGCGATCCCCACCAGACGATCCGGCCCGACACCTTCAGCCAGCAACCGATGCGCCAGTTGGTTGGCCTGTTCGTTGAGCTCGCGATAGGTCAGCGACTGCTGGCCGAACACCAGGGCGACGGCATCGGGAGCGCGCTCAGCCTGGGCCTCGAACAGTTGGTGGATGCATTGCCCGCGCGGGTAATCGACCGCCGCCGGGTTCCATTGCGCGACCATCTGTTGTTGCCGCGCAGCGCCTTGCATCGACAAATCACCCAGCGCCAGCTCGGGCTGATCGAGCATACCCAGCAGCACGTGGCTGAAATGCCCGCTGAGCTCGCTGATGGTGTCGGCGCTAAAGTGCCCATGGCTATAGCGGTAATGCACACTCAGGGTCTGCCCCAGGCTGACCGACAGGCTCAACGGATAATGGGTCTGCTCATGACTCTGCACTTCGCCGAACACCAAGCCTTGCGGCGCGCCGCGCTTGAGGGTTTCGGCCACCGGGTAGTTCTCAAATACCAGCAGGCTGTCGAACAGTGCGTCACCGCTCTGCCCGGCCCAACGCTGGATATCGAACAACGGCGTGTGCTCATGCTCGCGCAGGGCCAGGTTTTGTCCCTGCACGACCTGTAACCATTGGCTGACGGTTTGCTCGGCGCGCGGGCTGGCAACCACCGGCAAGGTATTGATGAACAGCCCAACCTGCTGCTCGATACCCGGCAAGTCAGCCGGGCGACCGGCGACCGTGGCACCAAACGCCACGCAGTCCTGCCCAGTGTAGCGCTGCAACAGCAACAGCCACGCGGCCTGCACCAAGGTGTTGGAGGTGACTTTTTGCTGGCGGGCAAACTCGCTCAGGCGGCGGGTTTGCTCCCCATCCAACATCAAGTGATGGTCGCCGTGACCGGCGGCGGCCTGCCCCTGGCCACTGACCGTCTGTGCCAGCAGGGTCGGCTCCTCCAGTGCCGTCAGGTTGGCGCTCCAGAATTGTTCACTGGCCTGTTGATCCTGGCGTTGCAGCCAGGCGATGTAATCGCGATAGCGCCCAACGGACGGTCCCGGCGCCTGGCCGTCATAACGCTGCAGCACCTCACCCAGGAGTTGCGAATTGCTCCAGCCGTCCATCAGGATGTGATGGTTGGTGTAAAGCAGTTCGCAACGACGGTCATCCACGCGCACCAGTACCAGGCGTAATAGCCCAGGCCGGTTCAAGTCAAAACCCTGAGCCAGTTCGGCAGCAGCCAGCGCTTGCAGCGCAACTGATTGATCGTCGCGCGCGCGCCAGTCGAGCACGGTAAAGGGCACATCAAGCTGCTTGTGCACCACCTGCATCGGCTGCGGCAAACCGCCCTGCCAGGCAAAGGCCGTGCGCAGAATGGCGTGCCCATCGACCACCGCCTGCCACGCTGCGCGAAAGCGTTCTGGGTCCAGGCCGTCCACCGATACTTGCATCTGATTGACGTAATCGCCGCCGCTTTGCTCCAGCAAGCTGTGGAACAACATGCCTTGCTGCATGGCCGAGAGCGGGTAGATGTCTTCGATGGCTTCAGGCGCGCCGGCAAGCACATCCACGTGGGCCTGTGTCAACGCCGCCAGCGGGAAGTCCGACGGTGTCACGCCGTGATGACCGGTTGTGGTGCAGTGCTCGATCACAGCCTTGAGCTCTACAGCCAGGGCATCGGCCAGTGGCTGGATGGTCGCTGCGTCGAACATCTGCTGGCTGAACGTCCAGCCCAGGCACAATTGGCCTTCAAATACCTGGCCGTTGAGGGTCAACCAGTTACCCAGTGGTGCGTCCGGATGCTGCTCAACCCCGGCATGCTCGCCACTGGGCACAAACAACGCCGTTTGCTCGCCTTCAACGGTGCTGTCGAATTGGCCCAGATAGTTGAAGGTGATACGCGGCGCCGGCAGTGCCGCCAGGGTTTGCTGCACGGCAGCGTCACCCAGGTAACGCAAGGCGCCAAAGCCTGCGCCCCGGTTGGGAATGGCGCGCAGTTGTTCCTTGACCTGCTTGATTGAATCTCCCAGCGCCTCGGCAGGCGCCAGACGCACCGGGAACAGGCTGGTGAACCAACCCACGGTGCGGGTCAGGTCCTGATTGTCGAACAGCTCTTCACGGCCATGGCCTTCGAGCTGGATCAGCACCTCGCTGCGTCCCGTCCAGCGCGTGATGACTCGCGCCAGCGCGGTCAGCAGCAGATCGTTGACCTGGGTGCGGTAGGCCGCTGGCGCATCCTGCAACAGGCGCCGGGTCAGCTCGGCATTCAGGCGTGTATCAAGCGTGACGCCGTCGCGACTGCGCAAGCTGGCATCCGGCTTGGCGCCCGGCAGATGGTTGTCGGTTGCGCCCAGTGATTGCCAAAACGAAATCTCGGCTTGCAGCGCGGGACTGCGGGCAAGACCTTGCAGTTGCTCAGCCCAAGTTTTGAACGCGGTGGTCTTGGCCGGTAATCCCAGGGCGGGCTGACGGTAAGCGTCCTGCAGATCTTGCAAGAGGATGCGCCATGACACGCCGTCGACTACCAGGTGGTGAATCGCCACCAGTAAGCGCTGGCTGCCATCGGCACGCTCAAACAACACCGCGCGCAGCAGCGGGCCTTGTTGCAGGTCCAGGCTGGCCTGGGCCTGATCGGCCACCGCCTGGAGCTGGGTTTCATCGTTGACCCGATGCTGCCACAGCAGCTCAGGGTTCGACGCCTCGCCATGGCTGGCGACCCACTGCTCGCCGTCGCGGTAGAAATTCAGGCGCAAGGCATCGTGATGGCCGACCAGCGCCTGCAAGGCCTGGGCGAGTCGTGCGCCGTCCAGGGGGTGCTGGGGCGCAAGCAGCACGGATTGGTTCCAGTGATGGCGCTGGGGAACATCCTCCTCGAAGAACGCCTGCTGCACCGCCAGCAACGGCATGACGCCGGCCACCGGCCCTTGGTCGATGGTCGGCACGCCTTCACCGCTGCGCGTTACGCTGGCCAAACCTTGAATCGTTTGCTGCTCGAACAACGCTTTGGCAGTGAAGTGCAGCCCCGCCTGACGGGCGCGGCTGACCACCTGCATCGACAGGATCGAATCGCCTCCCAGCTCGAAGAAGTTGTCGTTCAAACCCACGCGCGGCAGGTTCAACACTGTTTGCCAGATATCGGCCAGTTGCTGTTGCAGTGCCGTGACCGGTGCCACGTAGTCCTGTTGCAACAGGCTGGCGTCCGGTGCCGGCAGGGCCTTGCGGTCGAGTTTGCCGTTGGAGGTCAGTGGCAAGTGGTCGAGCACCATCCAATGGGTCGGCACCATGTAGTCCGGCATGCTCGCCTTGAGACTGGCCTTGAGGCGCTCGCACAACGAGCGCTCGGCCTGCGCCGGCACGATATAGGCCACCAGTTGCTGGGTGCTTGCGCCTTGATGGGCCAGGACCACCGCGTCACGCACACCGGATTGTTGCAACAGGCGCGATTCGATTTCGCCCAGCTCGATGCGAAAACCACGGATCTTCACCTGATGGTCGATCCGCCCGCAGTAATGCACCACGCCCGCTGCGTCGCGGCGTGCAAGATCGCCAGTGCGATACACGCGGCTGCCGGCCACGGCGGCTAAAGGATCGGGAATAAAACGCTCGGCGGTCAGTGCCGGACGCTGGTGATAACCCTGGGCCAAACCTTCACAGGCAGCGAGACACAACTCACCCACCACGTCATCGGGCACCGGGTTGGCGTCGCGGTCGAGCACATACAGCGCTCGCCCCGGTAAGGCACGACCAATCGGTACGCCATTGGCTTCATCGACATCCTCGAGCTGGCACAAGTGGGTGCTGGACACTACCGTGGCCTCGGTCGGGCCGTAGGTATTGAGCAAGCGCACGCCGCCAAGGCCTGCGGCGTGCCAGAGCTTGAGCCCCTCCACCGACATCGCCTCACCCCCCACGTGCACCTGGCGCAGTCGCCCGCGACTGCGCTGCAGGTCCGCCGCCCAGTCCTGGGCCAGCAGGAACCAATAGGCTGCCGGCAAATCGGCCAAGGTCACGCCGTGTTCGATGATCTGCTCGTACAAGGTCGCCGTGTCCCAGGTTTCATCGCCGCGCAGCACCAGGCAGGCGCCTTCGCACAGCGGCGGGAAGCACTGTTCGACAAAACCGTCGAAGCTGAATGTTGCAAATTGCAGTACCCGATCCTGGGGCGTGAGCTGTGAGTACTCGGCGGCTATCGTGCAGAATTCGCGCAGCGCGCCATGGGCGATGGACACGCCCTTGGGCTGCCCGGTGGAACCGGAGGTGTAGATCACATAGGCCAGATGCTCGGCCTGCGCCAGGTTGGCCAGGTTGGTGCGTGGGTAGTCGCGCTCCGAACCGTCGAGCAGCAGGCACGGCACGCGTGCATCGGCCAGGACGTCGTCGAGTACGCCGGGTTGGCGCAGCAGCAGGTCCATTGCGCTGTCATCAATCATGTAGGCCAGGCGCTGGGCTGGGTAATCGGGGTCCAGTGGCACGTAGGCGGCGCCTGCCTTGAGGATCGCCAACAGGCTGGCAATCATCGCCCCACCGCGACGCACCGCCAGCCCGACGCGCTGGCCGGGCATTACGCCCTGCTCACGCAAGCGATGGGCCAGGCAGTTGGCGCGCTCGTTGAGCTCGGCATAGGTCCAGCGCTCGTCACCGCTGATCAAGGCCAGGGCATCCGGGGTCGCTGCCGCGCGGCGTTCGATACGCTGGTGCGCCAGCAGCGGGTCGAGTGCCGGCTGTACTGCGGTTTGCTCCAGGGTTGGCTCGCGCAGGCTCAGGTTGCCCAGTGCTTGCTGGTTATCCTCAACAAACTGCGCAAGCAGTTGCAGCAGGCTTGTGCCGATAACGCGTATCTGCTGCGGGCTGAAATCGGCCCGGGCGTAGCTGAAGCCCAGGCTCAGGGTTTCACCCAACTCGATGCCCAGGGTCAGCGGATAGCTGGTCTGTTCATGGTTGTGCAGCCCGCTGAAGCTCAAGCCGGCCGGCGCACCGGCTTGCAGCGCCTGGGACACCGGATAGTTTTCAAACACCAGTAAGGTGTCGAACAGCGCACTACCAGGCTGCCCGGCCCAGCGTTGAATGTCGTACAGCGGTGTGTGCTCATGCTCACGCAGGAGCACACTGTGCGCCTGCACGTGCTGCAGCCAGTTGGCGACGCTATGGGTAGCATCCGGGCTGCAAATGATCGGCAAGGTATTGATAAACAACCCGACCTGCTGCTCGATCCCGGCTAAATGAGCCGGACGCCCGGCCACTGTGGCGCCAAAGGCCACGCTCGACTGGCCGCAATAACGTTGCAGCAAAACCGCCCATGCCGCTTGCAACAGGGTATTGAAGGTGACCTTGTTGTGCCGGGCAAACTCACCCAGGCGCGCGGTGGTGGTTGCGTCCAGCAGTACGTGGTGACTGGCATGGCCACTGCCCTCGCGCGACGCCGGCAAGGCGTTGCCAAGCAAGGTCGGCGCGGGCAGCGCTTGCAGTTGCACGCGCCAGAATTGCTCGCTGGCGCCGGCGTCCTGCGCCAGCAGCCAGCCCACATAGTCGGCATAACGCCCGGTGGCCGGTGGCGGCACTTGTCCGGCGTACCGCTGCAAGACCTCCCCCAGCAGTTGGGCATTGCTCCAGCCATCCATCAGGATGTGGTGGCTGGTGTAGATCAGCTCATAACGCCGGGCCGCCAGCGGTACTAGCACCAGGCGCAACAACGGCGCCTGGTGCAGGTCGAAGCCTTGTTCGCGCTGTTCAAGGGCCAAACGATCGAGGTCGTCAGGAGCGCTCTCCAGCACTGTCAGCGGCAATTGCACCGAGCGCTGGATCGCTTGCATCGCCTGCGCCTGGCCTTCCCAGACACATCGTGCGCGAAGCACTTCATGGCGCTCCAGCACCGCCTCCCAGCACTGGGCAAACCGCGCCACGTCCAGGCCTTCAATGGTCAGGCGCAGTTGATTGATGTAGGCGCCGGGCTCGGCATCGTAGGCGCTGTGGAACAGCATGCCCTGCTGCATCGGCGACAGCGGATAGAGGTCCTCGATCTGCGCCAATGGCAGGCCCAGGCCTTCCAGTTGTGCCTGGTCGAGGCTGACCAGCGGGAAGTCCGAAGGCGTCGCGCCGCCCTGTTGTGGATCGAGGCAGTGTTCAATCAGTTCGTGCAAGGTGCGCGCGCAGCTGTCCACCAGGGCCTGGATGGTGTCCCGACGAAAGACTTCGCCACTGAAGCTCCAGTCCAGTTCCAGTTCACCGGCGTAGACCCGCCCTTCCACACTCAGCCAGTTAGCCAAGGGTGCGCCCAGGCTCTGGGCCTGGCCGCCGCCTTCGCTGGCCGGTACGAACAACGCATCCTCACCAAATTGCTGGTCGAACTGCCCCAGGTAATTAAAGGTAATCCTTGGCTGGGCCAAGACCGCCAGTTCATTGGCCGCCGCGCCGTAGCGCAACACACCATAGCCTATGCCCTTGTTGGGCACCTGGCGCAACTGTTCCTTGATCGCCTTGAGGGTGGCACCCAGCTCGACGCTTGGCGTCAGGCGCAACGGGTAGAGGCTGGTGAACCAGCCCACGGTGCGAGTCAGGTCGATGTCATCGAAAAGCTCTTCACGACCGTGGCCTTCCAGCTGGATCAGCGCCGAAGGGTGTCCGGTCCATTGACAAATCGTGCGCGCCAGGGCCGCCAGCAACAGGTCGTTGACCTGAGTACGGTACGCCGCTGGCGCCTGTTGCAGCAGTTGACGGGTTTGCTCGCGGTCCAGGCGCCAGCGGATATGTTCAGCCACTGCCTGGGTTTGCCGGCCCTGCGGGTTATCCCGGGGCAAGTCGTTTGCCACGCCCTGCAATTGTTCGCGCCAGTACGCCAACTCAGCCAGCAGCGCCGGGCTGCGGCTGTAGTCGTCCAAGCGTACTGCCCACTGCTGGTAGGCGCTGGTCTTGTGCGCCGTGGTCAGCGGTTGGCCGGCCACGCCTTGGCCGTAGCCGCGCTGCAAGTCTTCCAGCAACACACGCCAGGACACCCCATCCACCACGAGGTGATGCAGCACCAGCAACAGGCGCTGGCTGCCGTCGGCCATGTCCACGAGCAAGGCCCGCATCAACGGGCCGTGCTCCAGGTCCAGGCTGGCCTGGGCGAGATCACAGTGCTCACGCAATTCCTCGACGCTGGCGGCCTGGCGCTGCCACAACTCCACAGTTGCCGACGGGGCATGAGTCTGTTCCCAGCCCTCCCCGCGCTCGACAAAGCGCAGACGCAAGGCATCGTGTTGCGCCACCAGCGCCTGCAACGCGCCAGCCAGTGCTGTGACGTCTACCGGCTGACGCGGAGTCAGCAGCAGCGACTGGTTCCAGTGCTGGCGTGTGGGAATATCCTCGGCAAAGAACCATTGCTGCACCGGGGTCAACAGCACCGGCCCCTGGACCGGGCCTTGCTCGATGGCCAGCGCCGACACTTCACGCGCGGCAGCGGCCAGGCTGCGTAGGGTCTGGTGACGGAACAGGTCGCTGGGCGCCAGTTGCAAACCGGCCTGGCGGGCACGGCTGACCAACTGGATCGACACGATGGAGTCGCCGCCCAGTTCGAAAAAGTTGTCATCCAGGCCAATCTGCGACTGCCCAAGAATGTCTTGCCAGATCCCGGCAAGCAGCAGTTGCCGTGGATCCTGCGGCGCACTGAACGCCTGCACCTTGGCCTCACCGGCCCGCGGCAGCGCCTTGCGGTCCAGCTTGCCATTGGGGGTCGAGGGAAACTGTGCCAAGGCCATGGTCACCGTTGGCAGCATGTATTCAGGCAAAGTTTCGGCCAGGTACGCATGCAACGTTTGCGTGAATACCTCGTGATCCTGGGGCATTGCTGTCGGCACCACGTAGGCCACCAGCAAGCGTCCATCCTGGGCGATCACCAGTGCTTCCTTGATTTGCGGGTGACTGAGCAGGCGCGCTTCGATCTCCCCCAGCTCAATCCGCAGGCCACGGATCTTCACTTGATGGTCGATCCGCCCGACGTACTCGATCACGCCATCGGCGCGATAGCGGGTCAGGTCGCCAGTGCGGTACAGCCGTTCGCCAGTACTGGAGAACGGGTTGGGTACGTATTTTTCGGCAGTCATCGCGGCCCGGCCCAGATAGCCCCGGGTGAGCCCGGCGCCGGCCAGGTGCAGCTCGGCAGCCACCCCGGTAGGCACCGGTTGCAGGTCGGCATCGAGGATATAACCCTGGGTGTTGCTCAACGGCCGGCCAATGGACGGCTGGCCCAAGGCTTCGCGAGGGGTCCAGGTGGAATAGGTGGTGTCTTCGGACGGGCCGTACAGATCAAAGACCTGCTTGATCGACGGTTGCTGATAGAGGCGGTCCACGAGGGATTGCTTGAGCGGCTCGCCGGCCAGGTTGATGATGCGCACACTCTCGGGGATCTGCCCGGCACGCTGCAAGGCATTGATGGCCGAGGGTACGGTGTTGATCAGGCGCACCTGGTCACGGGCCGGCAGCTCGGGCAGTTCCAGGGCATTGCGGGCAAGGATCAGCGAGCCGCCGTTGGCCAGGGTGACGAAAATCTCCCACACCGAGAGGTCGAAACACACCGAAGTGGAAGCCAGCACACCCTGGATATCTTCGCGACTGTAGACCTGCTGCGACCAGTGGATCAGTGCCAGTACGTTGCCATGGGCAATGGCTACGCCCTTGGGCTTGCCGGTGGAGCCGGAGGTGTAGATCACGTAGGCCAGGTTGTTGGGCGCAACCTGGGTGACCGGTGCGCTCAACGGGTAGCCAGCCAGTTGATCCATCTGCAACACCTGGGCCTGGGTCTGAGGCAAGTCGGCGAGCAGCTCGGCCTCGGTCAGCAGCACCTGAGCGCGACTGTCTTGCAGCATGTAGGCGACGCGGTCAGCCGGGTAATCCGGGTCCAGCGGCACATAGGCGCCGCCGGCCTTGAGCACGCCAAGCAAGGCAACGATCAAGGCGTCGGTGCGCTGCATGGCCACGCCAACGCGCACTTCGGGGCCAACGCCCAGCTCGATCAGCTTGTGCGCCAGTTGATTGGCCTGGCCGTCCAATTGGCGATAACTCAGAGTCTTGCTGCCAAAGGTCAGGGCCAGAGCGTCGGGCTGGCGCTCCACCTGCTCGGCGATCAGTCGATGGATGCTGCGCGCTTGCGGGTACTCAGAGGCGGTGGCGTTCCAGCCATGAATTTGCTGCTGATAGTCGCTGGCGTCGAGCATCGGCAACTCAGCCACGCGCTGCTGTACGTTGTCGATCATGCCGCCGAGCAAGTGGCTCCAGTGGCGGGCCATACGCTCGATGGTGGCGGGCGTGAACAGGTCGGTGGCGAAGGTCAATGCAGCGCGCAGGGTGCCGCCCTTTTCCCAGGTGTCGAGGCTGAGGTCGAACTGAGTGGTGCGGCTCTGCCACTCGACCAGGCTCAGGGAGAGTCCGGATTCCAGCACCAGCGCTTCTAGGTCTGCCACTTGTGGCTGGTGGTTGTAAAGCACCTGGAACAGTGGCGTGTGGCTCAGGCTGCGCTCCGGCTTGAGCGCCTCGACCAGGCGCTCGAACGGCAGGTCCTGGTGGGCCTGGGCGCCATTGACCACATCCTTGAGCCCCTGCAACAGGTCGCTGACCCGCGCCTGCCCATCAACGTGGGCAGCCATGACTTGAGTGTTGACGAACAGCCCGATCAGGCCCTCGGTTTCACCGCGATGCCGGTTGGCAATCGGCACGCCTACCCGCAGGTCAGTCTGGCCGGTGTAGCGAAACAGCAGGATCTTGAACGCTGCCAGCAGCACGGTGAACAACGATACGTTCTGCTGGCGAGCCAACAACCGCGCACCGTCGGCCAAGGCTGCCGGCAAGGCGAACTCATAGCGCTGGCCCTGATGGCTGGCCACGACTGGGCGTGCAAAGTCCGTTGGCAACTCCAGCACCGGGTGTTCATCGCCCAACTGTTCGCGCCAGTAATCCAGCTGCCGCGCCTGCTCCCCCGCCTCCAGCCAGCGGCGCTGCCACAAGGCGTAGTCGCTGTACTGGATCGGCAGGTCTGGCAGTTGCGGCGACTGGTTGCGTTCAAAGGCGTCATAGCATCGGATGAACTCGTCGATCAGCACGTTCATCGACCAGCCGTCCGAGACGATGTGATGCAGGGTCAGCAGCAACACATGCTCTTGCTCGGCGAGTTTGAGCAATTGCACGCGCAACAAGGGGCCATTGGCCAGGTCGAAGGGCTGCAGCGATTGCGCGGTGGCGGCAGCCATCACCGCCTGTTCACGCTCAACCGGCGGCAAGTTGCCAAGATCCAGTGGTTCAATCGCTAACGCAGGCTGGCAGGGCACTTGCACCAGGCGCTCATCGGCCTGGCGCTGGAACACTGTGCGCAGGGTTTCATGCCGCGCGATCAGGCTGGCAAACGCCTGCTCGATGGCCGGCAGGCTCAAGGTGCCCTTTAGACGCACCGCTCCCGGCAGGTTATAGGCTGCGCTGGCAGGATCCAGTTGCCAGAGAAACCACATACGCTGCTGGGCGTAGGACAACGCCTGGCGATCCTCGGCATCGACCTGGGCCGGAATCGGAAAACGCGAGAAGTCGATCCCTTCCTTTTGCAGCGCCTGGAGGAACAACTGGCGTTTTTCCAGGGGCAACCCGATAAACCGGCGAGCAAGTTTCAAGGAGTCTTCAGCGTTCATTTCTTGGGATCCGGAGCAATAGGCAGGAAGCACAAAGGCACGTCGTCCCTATAAAACGAATCCAGGCGGGAAAAATTAGCGCAGGCGATTGCAGTCATCGGGCGTTACATCAAACCCGGGAGAAGTCCGCGAAGCGGCCCTATCATTGACGGAGCACTGTATTTGCAACTACATTTAGTTACACGCAGGGAGCGCCGTGTCCAAAAATGAAAAGCTGCTCGCCAAACTGCTTAACCTGCAGATGGCATTTACCTGGCCTGAGCTCGTGACATTGTTAGGCTGGCTGGGTTACCGACAAATCGAAGGGGCTGGGAGCCGCGTCAAGTTCGACATAGGCGACCCGAGTGCAATGATCACCTTGCACAAGCCCCACCCTGGCAATGAACTGAAGTACTACATTCGGCGCCAGATCATTGAACAGTTGGAATCAGGAGGCTTGATTCAGTGAGCAACCAGTTGAAACACAAAGGTTACATCGGCTCCATAGAAGCCAGCGTCGAGGACAATTGCCTGTTCGGCAAGCTGCTGTTTATCCGCTCCCTGGTCAGTTACGAAGGGCAGACCGTGGCCCAATTGGAGGCCGCCTTTCGCGAGGCCGTGGAGGATTATCTGGCTACTTGCCAGACCCTGGGCCAGGCACCGGAAAAGCCCTGCAAAGGCTCCTTCAATGTACGGGTCGGCCATGATCTGCACCTGGCTGCGGCCCTGGCGGCGACGCAGAAAAAGGTCACGCTCAACGACCTGACACGCCAGGCGCTGAACGAGTTCCTGCGCCATCACCGTACAGACAGCCACCCCGCCCTGGGGTGACTCATCCCAGGCGGCGGTAGCCCAATAAAGCGGACACCAGCACCACTGCCCCGGCCATCAGCGCCACCCAGAACCCGCTGGCGGCGCCAAAGTGGTCGATCATCCAGCCGGAACTCGCGGCACCGATGGCCACGCCGATACTCAAGCCGGTGATCAGCCAGGTCATGCCTTCGGTCAGGCGGCTGGGTGGCACGACCTGCTCCACCAGCGCCATGGACACAATCAAGGTCGGGGCAAAAAACAGCCCGGACACAAACACCGCCAATGCCAGCCCGAGGATATCCCCCACCCACAGCAGTGGCAGGGTTGTCAGGGCAGTGGCCAGGCCACAGAGCAGGAACTGCCGGGGCAAGGGCATGTTCAGCTTCAGCGCACCGAAGGCCAGCCCCGCCAGGCACGAGCCGATGGCATACACCGACAGCACGATACTCGCGGCAGCCGGCTGGCCCTGGTGCTGGGCGAACGCCACGCTGACCACGTCTACCACCCCGACAATGGTGCCCATGGCCACCAGTAGGATTATCAACACCAGCACCGACGGCTGGGTGATCAACCAACTGCCCTGGTGCTCAAGTTGCGCGTGAATGGCAGGCTCGGTCTGTTTTTGCAGAACAAAGGCGGTCACACCAACCGCCAACAGGATCGCCCCCACCAGCGGCCCCGCCTCGGGAAACAGCAGCACACACAATCCCACCGACAGCGGCGGGCCGAGGATAAAGCACACCTCGTCGAGCACCGATTCCAGGGCAAAGGCTGTTTGCAAACGTGGCTGGCCACGGTAGATCTCGGTCCAGCGCGCCCGCACCATGGCCGACATGTTGGGCATGCAACCGGCCAGGGCGGCAAAGATAAACAGGGTCCAGTCCGGCGCCTGCAAACGGGTACACAGCAACAACAGCAACAACGCCCCGCCGCCGATCATGGCTGCCGCCGGCAAGACGCGGCCCTGGCCATAACGGTCTACCAGTCGCGAAACCTGCGGGGCGCAAAAGGCCGTGGCCAGGGCAAATGTTGCCGCCACCGCGCCCGCCAACCCATAACCGCCACGCAGTTGGGACAACATGGTGATCAGCCCGATACCGGTCATGGATATCGGCATGCGAGCGAGCATGCCGGCCGATACAAAAGCCCTGGAACCTGGCGCCTGGAACAGCTCGGCGTAGGGGTTTGCCATGGTGCGTGACCTCTTGCTGGGAGCCCTGGAGCTTGCCATTCAATGCAATCCGGGGAAAAGATATACGGTGCGTATGTGACAAATCATGAGTAACATACGCGGCGTATGTCAACCACTCACCCGCAACTAGCGAGCGTTTTCCATGAGCCGAGCCCGCGCCGAGATGATTGAAGAAACCCGCGCCCGCCTGTTGGCCAGCGCCCGCCATGCCTTTGCCACCCAAGGCTTTGCCAACACCTCGATGGATGATTTTACCGCCCGCGCCGGCCTTACCCGTGGGGCGCTGTACCATCACTTTGGCGACAAGAAAGGACTGCTGGCCGCGGTGGTCGCGCAACTCGACAGCGAAATGGATGACCGTCTGCAACAAATCAGCACTCAGGCCAACAACCCCTGGGACGGTTTTTGCGAGCGCTGCCGCGCCTACCTGCACATGGCCCAGGATCCCGAGATCCAGCGGATCGTGCTGCAAGATGCACCGGCGGTGCTGGGTGCAGACGTGGGGGCCCAGCAGCACTGCATCGAATCATTGCGTCGGCTGCTGGATGAATTGATGCAGGCCGGGCTTATCGAGCATGCCCCCAGCCTGGCACTGGCCCGGTTGATCAATGGCAGCCTGGTAGATACGGCGCAATGGATTGCCCATGCCGAACGCCCGGACGAATGCCTGGAGCAAGCGCTGCAAGGCCTGGAGTTGCTGCTGCGGGGGCTGAAACCCAATCGCTGAATTGCTCGCCACAACACGAACCCGCGACAGCCATCAAGTGCGACGAAGCAGCAACGCCGCCACCGCACACAAGGTCAGCGCCACACACGCCAGGTAGAACGCGTCGCTGTAAGCCATCAAAAATGCCTGGTGCCGCACGCTCTGGTCGAGCAACCCCAGCACTTGCTGCTGCTCCGGCCATTGCTCCTGCAACAATCCGCCGCCCGGCAAATGTTGCTGCAAAGCCGGTTCGAAAATGCTCAACGATTCACCGATGCGCGCCGAATGCACCTGCTCGCGCACCACCACCAGTTGCGCCAGCAGGGCCGTGCCCACCGCGCCGCCCAGGTTGCGCAACATCGAGAACACTGCCGAGGCCGAGCCGGACTGTGCCTTGGCCAGCCCATGCACCGCCAGCACCGACAGCGCCACCATGATCAGCGGCTGGCCAATGCCGCGCACCACGATCGAGGGGATGATCACGTTGCTGGCGCTGTCTGCCGACAAGTGCGCGCCCATCCAGCAGCCCAGGGCCATGATCGCAAAACCGGAGGCCACGAGAATTTTTGCGCTCAACCACTTCATCAGTCGTGGCAGGAACGGCGCCAGCACCAGTTGCACCAGGCCATAGGCAATCAGGCTGACGCCAATTTCGCTGGCGTTGTAGCCCTGCATCTGTGACAGGTAATTGGGCACCAGGAATACCAGGCCGTACGTGCTGGCACCGAAGATAAACATCGCCACACTGGCCACGCCAAAGTTGTAGTGCGCCAACAACCGCAGATTGATAAAGCTTTTGCGGCCCCACAATTGCCGGCTGACAAAGCCCACCAGGCCCATCGCCGCCGCCACGCTCATCCAGCCGATAAACGCCGAACCGAACCAATCCTTGCGCCCGCCCTCCTCCAATACGATCTGCAACGCCCCCAGGCCCAGGACCATGCAGGCGATGCCCAACCAGTCGCCCTGGCGCAACAGCCCAAGGTTCATCGGCTGGCGATCAATGGACCAGGCCACTGCCGCCAACAGCGCGATACCGGGAAACAGTTGCAGGTAGAAGATCCAGCGCCACGAATACACATCGGTCAGCCAGCCACCAATGGACGGCCCTGCGGCCTGGGCCACACTGTTGGCCAGGCTGAACAGGGCCATGCCCAGGGGGATCTTGCTGGCGGGCAGTTCGGTGATGATCAACTGAAACGATAACGGAATCAGCACCGCCCCCGCCGCCCCCTGAATGACCCGGATGACGATCATCACCGGCAGGTTCGGCGCCATCGAACAGGCCACCGAGGCCACCAGGAAAACCCCGGAGCCCCACAGCATCACCCGCCGCAACGAGAACACCTGCACCAGCCACGCGGTGAGCGGGATCATGATGATTTCCGCCACCAGATAGGCCGTGGAAATCCACGAGCCCTCCTCGAACGTGGCCCCCAGCGCACCTTCGATTTCCGGCAGGGCGGCGCTGGTGACATGCACATTCATGCCGGCCATGAAGCAGCCGAACAAACCACCGATCACCGCGACCCAGGCGCGAAACGAAACGTTCGAGGTGCGCCCATCAGCCTCCATGGGAACCGTCCTGCTGGCTGGCCGGGCGGGTGTCCACCGTGGCGATCACGGACATCCCCGGCAAGATCACGGGTGCATTCGTCTCGTCGGCCACCAGGCGGATCTTCACCGCAAAGCGCTGCACGATCTTGGTGAAATTGCCGGTGGCGTTGTCCGGGGGCAACAAGGCGAACACCGCACCGGAACCGGGGGCGATGCTTTCGATCTGGCCGCGCCAGTGCTGGCCGGAAAAACTGTCCACCGCGATATCGACCGCCTGCCCCGGCGCCATGTGCTGCAACTGGGTTTCCTTGTAGTTGGCGATCACATAGGCCTGTGCCACCGGCACCACCGCCAACAAAGGCAGACCCGGCATCACATACTGCTGGCGGCGGACCTTGCGCTGGCCCACTACGCCGTCGAACGGCGCGCGGATCGCTGTGTCATTCAAGGCATTCTGGGCCAGGGCCAAGTTGGCCTGGGCCTCACCCACCCGGGCCTGGGATTCGGCGATCCGCGCCTTCGCCTGCTGGCGGCGCGCCTGCAGCACCTGGCACTGGGCCTGCTGCCGGGCCACTTGGGCACGGGCTTCGGTCACCGCTGCCAATGCCTTGGCCCGCCCGGCGCTAGCGGTTTCCAGGCGCTCGCGGGTGGCGATCTGTTGATCCACCAGATCGCGGTAGCGCTGGAAGTCCAGGCGCGCACGATGGGCCTCGGCCTCGCTGCTATGCAGGGCAGCCTGGGCCTGGGCGATACGTTGCTGCTGCTCGTCGAGCCGTGCGTCGAGAGTGGTCAGGCTGGACTGGCGGGCGTTCGCCGCCGCCCGGGCTTGCTGCAACCGCGCCTGGGTGCTGCGCAGCTGCTCGACAAAATCACGCTCATCCAGGCGCACCAGCACATCCCCGGCCTTGACCGGCTGGTTGTCCTCCACCAGCACCTGGGCCACATAGCCGGCAATCCGCGGGCTGACGGCGACCCAATCAGCGCGCACGTAGGCGTCGTCGGTCTCTTCCAGAAATCGCCCCAACTGCCACCAATACGCGGCAAACAGCCCCGCCCCCAACAGCGTCACCAGTGATGCGCCCGTCAGCAGGGCGCGGCGATGGCGCTGCATCAAGCTGGAAGTGGATGGCAGGATCGCGGGTTCAACAGCCTGGTTCATGGCTTGGCTCCAAGGGCAGCAAGGGGTGAGGGGTGAGGTTGATCATTGCGTTGCCAGCCACCACCGAGCGCCTGGAACAGGTCGATCTGGCGGTTGATCAAGCGCAGGTCGGCCTGGGCCACGCGGGCCTGGAGGTTGACCAGGTTGCGCTCGCTGTCCAGCAGTTGCAGGGCATCAAGGGCTCCGGCCCGATAGCTGCGGGTGGCCAGCTCATGGGCCTGCTGGCTGTTGTCCAGCGCGGCCTGCAGGGCTTGGCGGCGCTGTTGTTCGCCCTGGTACAGCGCCAGGGCTTGTTCGACTTGTTTCAAGGCACGCAGTACCGTGCCGTCGAAACGCGCCTGGGCCTCGCGCGCCTGGGCCCGGCGCTGGCTCACTTGGGCCTGGGCAACCCCGCGCTGGGGAAAGCGCCAGGACAGCAACGGCCCCACGGAGTACACCAGCGCTTCACTGGTCCCCAGCTTGCCCAGGCTGCTCGCGGAGGACTCCAGCGCGGCACCGAAGGTCACCCGTGGATACAACTCGGCGCGAGCGACACCAATGGCCAGCGTGGCCGCTTGCAGCTGGCGCTCGGCACGGCGAATATCGGCCCGTCGCTGCACCAGCGCCCAGCCATCGCCCACGGGCAGCGGCGCCTGCAATTGTGGGCGCCGGGCACAGGTTTGCCGGGCCACCTCCAGGGGCGGCACGCCACTGAGCACCGCCAGCTCATACAGGGCCGCCTGATAGCGCGCGGTCAACATCGGCAGCGGAGCACGGGTTTCTTCCAGCAGGCCATTGAGGCGCGCCAGGTCCAGCGCCGTCGCCGCGCCGGCCTTCTGCAGTGTGCGAGTGACGTCGACACTACGCTCCAACACCTGCACCGAATGACGCTGCACCTGGCGGCTGAACGCGTAGACACAGGCCTGGCCATAGGCCCGGGTGGTCTGCGCGGCCACGGTCACCCGCCATTCGTCTTCCAGCGCCCGCGCCGCATCCGCATCGGCACGGGCGGCGGCCAGGCGATAACGCACCTCGCCCCAGAGGTCGAGGGTGTAGCTCAGGGAAAATCCAGGGGCGTGGCTCCACTGGGTCTCGGCCCGCTCATCGCGGGCCTGGGCCAGGGTCTGGTCGTCTCGGCTGCGGCCGTAACCGACGCCGTAGGTCAGAAGAGTCGAGGGTTGGCGTTCGCCATCTACCTGCTCCAGGCGCGCCAATAGCGCGTCGACATGGGCGGCGGCGGCGGCAAGGTCTTGGTTATGGTTCAGGGCCTGCTCTACAAGCCGGTCCAATTGCGGGTCACGGTAAAGCTGCCACCAGCGCTCGGGCAGCGGTTGGGCCGCTGACCCGCTGGACAATTGCGGCGCCGCCCGGGCCGTCAGCTGCGCTGCGGGCTCGTCGGGCAGGCCACGGCATCCGGCTAGCGCACCCAGCAAAAGCAGGGTCAGAACTGCCGGGGGGTGACTGCTGGTGGAGGGATGAACGACAAGGCTGGGCATCACAAAGCTCGCTGAAGAATGAGCTTTGCAGATTAGGCATGCGCCCTGGCGGATTCGCCCGCGCCAGGGCCATCTATCGTCGCCAAACGGACAATTGGGTTACATGAAGCAACATCAGGCCTGGGGACGAAAATGACTCGGCGGATAACCCAGTGAGCGGCGAAACATCGCGCTGAACGCACTCGGGCTCTGATAACCATGTTCCAGCGCCACCTCCAGGATCGAGGCGCCCTGGGCCAGCAGCTTCAGGCTCAGGGCCAGACGCGCACGCTTGCGCCATTCGCCAAAGCTCATGCCCAGTTCCCGCTGGAAAATCCGGCTCAGGGTGCGCGCACTCATGTTCAGGGTGTCGGCCCAGGATTCCAGGCTGCTGTCATCGGCCGGGTTGCGGATAAACCGGGTACACAACCTGGCCAGGCGGGCTTCGCCAGGCACCGGCACATGCATGGCCACCACCGGCGCGGCCAGCAGCTCCATGCGGATCACTTCCACCATGGCCTGCAAGCGTGGGCTGTTGACTTCACCGGCGATCAGCGTCGCCGCCACGATCAGCTCGCGCAGCAGTGCCGAGACCTCGATCACCTGGCAGGTGCGGCCCAGGCTCGGCTCGACCTCGGGCATCAGGAACAGGGTGCGCATATGCACTTCGCCGGCCATGCGAATCTCGTGGGGCGTCCCGGCGGGTACCCACAACGCATGCCCGGACGGCACCAGCCAACTGCCCTGGGCCGTACTGACCACCATCACCCCGGTGACGCCGTGGATCAATTGCGCCTGGGTATGACAATGGGGATGGACCACTTCGTCGTTGCGGTAGTTGTCGGCATAAGCCTCAAGCCAAGGCCGGTGCACAGTTGTCATGGGCTGCGTCTCACGTCGTTAAGCCACTGATTCTAACTAAAAGCCCGCTGGCGAAAACGATAGATATAGACAGCCATCGTCGCATTCCAGACAGGCCACTGAACTTGTGCCCCGCGCCGTCAGTCAGCTGAATGGACTTCTGGAATAAAGGCTGGATGGACAATGCGCATCTCGTTGGAACAACAAGTCGCCGTAGTCACCGGCGCCAGCTCCGGCATTGGCGCGGGGGCCGCCAGGGCGCTGGCTGCGGCCGGCGCGGCAGTCGTGGTGAACTACAACAGCCAGGCAGAACCCGCCCAGGCCCTAGCCGCGCAGATCAACCAGGCCGGTGGCCGGGCCCTGGCGATCGGCGCCGATGTGTCCAGGGAAGCCGATGTCGAGCGCCTGTTCGCGCAGACCCTCGACGCCTTCGGCCACCTCGACATCCTGGTGGCCAATTCGGGCCTGCAGAAAGACGCCGCCATCAGCGACATGACCCTTGAGGAGTGGAACGCGGTGATTGGCGTCAACCTCACCGGCCAGTTCCTCTGCGCCCGCGCCGCCCTGCGTATTTTTAACCGCCAGGGCGTGCGAGCAGGCGTATCCCGGGCCGCCGGCAAGATCATCCATATGAGTTCGGTGCACCAGTTGATCCCCTGGGCCGGCCACGTCAATTACGCGGCCTCCAAGGGCGGCGTCGAGATGCTGATGCGCAGCCTCGCCCAGGAAGTCAGCCACCAACGGATCCGCATCAACGGCATCGCGCCGGGGGCGATCCGCACCGCCATCAACCGCGCCGCCACCGAGGGCGATGCCGAACAGCAGTTGCTGAAATTGATCCCCTATGGCCGCGTCGGCGACGTCGAAGATGTGGCCAACGCCGTGGTCTGGCTGGCCAGTGATGCCTCCGACTATGTGGTGGGCAGCACCTTGTTTATCGACGGCGGCATGAGTCTCTACCCGGAGTTCAAAGACAATGGTTGATCTGAAAAACGAAGCGCAAAGCGCCATCGACGCCCACGGCATTATCGGTGACATGCGCAGTGCGGCGCTGATCAACGACCAGGGCAGCATCGACTTTTTCTGCTGGCCGGAATTCGACAGCCCGTCGATCTTCTGCTCGCTCCTGGACTCCCCCGCCGCCGGGATTTTCCAGTTGACCCCGGACCTGCCCCAGGCGCGCCGGGAACAGATCTACCTGCCGGATACCAATGTCCTGCAAACCCGCTGGCTGAGTGATGACGCCGTGGTGGAAATCACCGACCTGCTGAGTATCAGCGATGACGTTGATGACCTGCCCCTGCTGATCCGCCGGGTGCGCGTGGTGAGCGGCAAGGCCACCCTGCACCTGCGCTGCGCGGTGCGCCATGACTATGCCCGGGCACCCACTCGGGCCACCGCCGATAACGCTGATGTGTGCTTCGAGGCGCCGGGCCTGCCTGGGTTGCGCCTGGCCAGCAGCGTGCCGTTGCAGATCGCAGATGACGCCGCCGTCGCCTGCTTTACCCTGGACCAGGACCAGGGGGCCGAATTTGTCCTTGGCGGCCGGGAAGACATACGCGTGGCCAGCGACGGTACCGACCTGCACCTGCAGCACACCCTGAAATTCTGGCGCGGCTGGCTGGCCCAGTCCAACTACCGCGGCCGCTGGCGGGAAATGGTCAATCGCTCGGCCCTGGCCCTGAAGCTGCTGACCTCGCGCAAACACGGCGCGATCCTCGCAGCGGCCACCTTCGGCCTGCCGGAAGCCCCCGGCGGCGAACGCAATTGGGATTACCGCTACACCTGGATCCGCGACGCCTCGTTCACCGTCTACGCCTTTATGCGTCTGGGTTTTGTCCAGGAAGCCAATGACTACATGCGCTGGTTGCGCGGGCGCGTCAGCGATTGTTGCGGGCAACCGATGAAAATCAACATCCTGTATGGCATCGACGGCCGCCAGCAATTGCCGGAAACCGAGCTGAGCCACCTCAGCGGCCACGGCGGCGCGCAACCGGTGCGCATTGGCAACGAGGCCTTTGACCAGGTGCAGCTGGATATTTTCGGCGAACTGATGGACGCGGTGTACCTGGTCAACAAGTACGGCGAAGCCATCTCCCATGAGGGCTGGAAACACACCCTGGAAGTGGTGGACCAAGTGTGCGAAACCTGGAACCAGAAAGACGTCGGCATCTGGGAAATGCGTGGCGAGCAACATCACTTCCTGCATTCGCGGCTGATGTGCTGGGTGGCACTCGACCGCGCGATCCGCCTGGCCTCCAAGCGCTCGCTGCCGGCGCCGTTCGCCCGCTGGGACCAGACCCGCCAGGCGATTTATGAAGATATCTGGAGCAACTTCTGGAACGCAGAACGCGGGCATTTCGTGCAGCACATCGGCAGCACTGCCCTGGATGGTTCGATGCTGTTGATGCCGCTGGTGCGTTTTGTGGCGGCCACCGACCCACGCTGGTTATCGACCCTGGACGCCATCCAGAAAAGCCTGGTGCGCGATGGCATGGTCTACCGCTACCGCAATGACGACAGTCAAATTGACGGTTTGCAAGGCACAGAGGGGGCGTTTACCGCCTGTTCATTCTGGTACGTCGAATGTCTGGCCCGCGCGGGGCAAGTGGAAAAGGCCCATCTGGAATTCGAGCAACTGCTGCGCTATGCCAACCCGCTGGGGCTGTATGCCGAGGAATTCGACAGCCAGGCGCGACATCTGGGGAATACACCGCAGGCATTGAGCCATTTGGCCTTGATCAGCGCGGCGACGTTTCTGGATCGCAAGTTGAGCGGGGAGAAAACCGTGTGGCAACCTTGAGAATCGAGCAGCGAAGTGAAACCCTTGTAGGCGCTATCAGGCAACTTCAACATTGGCTGTACTGACGTCATCGCAGCCTCGCTAACGCTCGACAGCTCCCACCTTTGATCTTTGCGACCTTGAGCGAGCTATCTGCCTGCCTCCTCCTGTATTCAAGGAACGAATATGAACCCGCCCCTGGCGCCCGAAAATGTTCAGTCGATACCTATGCCAACCGCACCACACCACGTGGATACTTTCCCCACCCTGCACACCGAACGCTTGCGGCTCCGGGAGTTGACCCCCCACGACGCCCCGGCGCTGTTTGCGATCTATCGCGATGCCGAGGCCATGCCTTGGTTTGGCATCGACCCCATGACCGACATATCCCAGGCCCACGCCCTGATCGCCACCTTCGCCCACTGGCGAACCCAGGCCAATCCGGGCACGCGCTGGGTCCTGGAATACGCCGGTGAGTTGATGGGCACCTGCGGGCTGTTCAAATGGAATCGCCAGTGGAACAGCTGCGCCCTCGCCTGCGAACTGGCGCCGTCAGCCAGGGGCAGCGGATTGATGAGCGAGGCTTTGCGCAGCGTGCTCGACTGGGGCTTTGCGCAGATGCAACTGCACCGTGTCGAAGCGCTGGTCCATCCGCGTAACCTGCCGTCCCAGGCACTGCTGGGCCGGCTGGGCTTTACCCGCGAAGGCGTGCTGCGCGAGGCCGGGTTTTGGGCCGGTGGCTACCAGGATCTGCACGTGTTTTCGCTGCTGGCCCATGAACACGTAAAGGTTTCGCGCTAAAGTCCAGGCTCCCTGCTGTGACCCGAACGGAGTCCCAATGAGCCCCTCGATCGCGCTGCTGTATATCCGTACTCCCATGCTCGATATCGCCTACGAAGCCCATGGCCCGGCCGACGGTGAAGTGGTGATTCTGCTGCACGGTTTCCCCTATGACCCTCGCGGCTACGATGCCATTGCGCCGGTGTTGGCCGAGGCTGGTTATCGCGTGCTGGTGCCTTACCTGCGCGGCTACGGCCCGACCCGGTTTGTGCACGCCCAGGTGATGCGCTCCGGCCAACAGGCGGCGCTGGCCAAGGATCTGCTGGACTTCATGGATGCCCTGGCCATCGACCAGGCCGCCCTCGCCGGTTATGACTGGGGTGGGCGCGCCGCGTGCATTGTCGCGGCGCTTTGGCCCGAGCGCGTGCGCTGCCTGGTCACTGGCGACGGTTACAACATCCAGGACATCGCAAAGTCCATCCAGCCCCGCGCGCCAGTCACCGAGCATCGGTTGTGGTACCAGTTCTACTTCCACACCCAACGGGGTATCGATGGCCTGACCGCCAACCGCCGCGAGTTGTGCGAACTGTTGTGGTCGCTCTGGTCGCCCTCCTGGGCTGCGGGGCCGAGCCTTTACCCGCAGACGGCACCCTCGTTTGATAACCCGGACTTTGTGGAGGTGGTGATCCACTCCTATCGCCATCGCTTCATGTATGCCGAGGGTGATCCGGCGCTGGAAGTGATTGAACAGGCGCTGGTGCAACCACCGCCGATTTCGGTGCCCACCATTTCGCTGTGCGGTGCCGACGACGGTGTCGGCCCGGCTCCCGAGGTGGATGACGACGTGGGTAATTTCAGCGGATTCTATCGGCGCCGGGTGCTCGCCGGGGTGGGCCACAATATTCCCCAGGAAGCACCACAGGCCACGCTCGATGCACTGTTTGAACTGCTTGAACAGACTCAGGCCGGCGCCGAAAACCGCTCGCGATAAAGCTGCGGGGTGATCGACAAGGCGCGGATAAAACTGCGGCGCATGGTTTCTTCGCTGCCAAAGCCACATTGCGCGGCGATGCGTTTGATTGCCACGGCGCTGTCGGCCAGTTGCCGGCGTGCGGTTTCCACGCGGATCAGTTCCACCGCCCGGGCCGGGGTCTGGCCGGTTTCGGCGCGGTAATGGCGTACGAAGCTGCGTTCGCTCATGCCGCACGCGGCCGCCAGGGTCGCGATGTTCAAGTCCAGGTGCAGGTGCTCGGCAATCCACCCATGCAATTCGCTGAAGCGGCTGCCGCCCTTTTGCAGGGACAGGGTGACGCTGAACTGCGACTGGCCACCGGGGCGCTTGAGAAACACCACCAGGTGCCGCGCCACTTCCAGCGCCACCGCGCGGCCCAGGTCCTGTTCCACCAGGGCCAGGCACAAGTCGATGCCGGCCGTGACGCCCGCCGAGGTCCAGAGCGAGCCCTGCTGGATAAAGATCGGGTTGGCCTCGACCTGCAACCTGGGGTATTTGCGCGCCAGTTCCTCGCAGCGCGTCCAGTGGGTGGCGACCCGACAGCCATCGAGCAGGCCACTGGCGGCCAGCAGGAAGGCGCCGGTGCACACCGAAGTCATGCGCCGCGAGTGCCTGGCTTTTTGCCTGACCCACTCCACCAGTTGCGGATCCTCGGCCGCCCCATACACGCCCCAGCCGCCAGCAATCACCAGGGTGTCGCAGGGCGTGTCGGCGCCAGGCAACGGCTCGGCCACCAGGGCCAGGCCGGCGGAGGTCATCACCGGCTCGGCCTGGGCGGCAATCACGTTGACCGCATAGGGCAACGGCAAGCCTTGCTGGCGCGCCAGGTCGTTGGCCGAGGCAAACACTTGCAACGGTCCGGTGACGTCGAGCACCTGCACATTGGCGAAGGCGAGCACATGGATGATTTTCGGCATGATTGGCGTGATTAGTGGGCTCAATGGCGTATGCGCCAAAGCCTAGGCCACTAGAGTGAAGCCGTCCATCCCTCTTCCTGGAGTTTGACCATGACCTTGCAGATCGGCTTTGTGTTGTTCCCCGGTATTCAGCAACTGGACCTCACCGGCCCTTACGACGTGCTGGCGTCGTTGCCGGAGGTGCGACTGCATCTGATTTGGAAAGACCTGGCGCCGATCACTTCCAGCAGCGGGTTGGTGCTGTCGCCGACCACCACCTACGACGACTGCCCCACCCTGGATGTGATCTGCGTGCCGGGCGGCTCGGGGGTTGGGTCGTTGATGGAAGATGAGCCGACCCTGGACTTTCTGCGGGCGCAATCCCAGACCGCACGTTATGTGACGTCGGTGTGTACCGGCTCGCTGGTGCTGGGCGCTGCGGGTTTGCTGCGCGGGCGGCGGGCCACCACGCATTGGGCCTACCACGACATGCTGGCCACCCTCGGCGCCACGCCGGTGCAGGAGCGCGTGGTGCGCGACGGCAACCTGTTTACCGGGGGAGGCATCACTGCGGGGATCGACTTTGCCCTGACCCTGGCCGCCGAGCTGTACAGCGAGGCGGCGGCGCAGTTGGTGCAGTTGCAGCTTGAATATGCGCCGGCCCCGCCTTTCAATGCCGGCCGCCCGGACACTGCACCACGGCAGGTACTGGACGAGGCGAATAAGCGCACCGCTGAATCACGCAAGACCCGGGGCGAAATTGCCGCACGGGCGGCGGCGCGGCTGGGCTGAAGGCCGAACTATTTTCCCCTGTGGGAGCGGGCTTGCTCGCGAAGACGTCGGCCCAGCAACCATTGATGTTGACTGACCCACTGCTATCGCGGGCAAGCCCGCTCCCACAGGGGATGTGCGTCGGAGCAAAAGCTTGGGCCACACCACAAATCAAAGGTGGGAGCTGGCTTGCCTGCGATCGCGGTGTGCCAGCCGCCAAAAATAGTGGCTGAACCGCCGCTATCGCG
This sequence comes from Pseudomonas sp. WS 5410, assembly GCF_012985645.1. Classification (NCBI taxonomy): domain Bacteria; kingdom Pseudomonadati; phylum Pseudomonadota; class Gammaproteobacteria; order Pseudomonadales; family Pseudomonadaceae; genus Pseudomonas; species Pseudomonas sp. WS 5410. The sequence continues at coordinate 28,208 of NZ_JAAQWS010000027.1, forward strand.
GGCAAGCCCGCTCCCACAGGGGATGTGCGTCGGAGCAAAAGCTTGGGCCACACCACAAATCAAAGGTGGGAGCTGGCTTGCCTGCGATGACGGTATACCAGCCGCCAAAAATAGTGCCTGAACCGCCGCCATCGCGGGCAAGCCCGCTCCCACAGGGGTGTGCGTCGGGGCAAAAGCTTGGGCCACACCACAAATCAAAGGTGGGAGCTGGCTTGCCTGCGATGACGGTATACCAGCCGCCAAAAATAGTGGCTGAACCGCCGCTATCGCGGGCAAGCCAGCTCCCACAAGGAGAGGCACCTGCCGTCTACAAGGTGCGTGGCATCAGCGCCAGGCGCACGGCCAATACTGTCAGCACCGTGGCCAACCCCCATTTCTGCAAGCCGGCGGTTCTTTTACTGCCGGCGAAAAACCGGCTGATCGCCCCGCCAAAAACCCCGAGCACGGCATGAAACACCCCTGCAATCAGCGTCAGGACCAGGCCCAACTGCACCAATTGCAGGGCCATGGGCCCGGCCTCGGGCTTGACGAACTGCGGCAGGAACACCATGAAAAACAGCAGCGCCTTGGGGTTGAGCAGGCTATTGAGCATGGCGCGCATAAACACCCCGCCCAGGCGTACCCGCACAACCTGGGCGGTGTCCAGGGATGGCTTTTTTTGCAGGGTCTTGAACGCCAGCCACAGCAGGTAGACCACGCCGGCATAGCGAATCAGGTCAAAGGCCGGCGGCCAACTGGCCACCAGGGCGGTGACGCCGGTGGCGGTCAAGGCAGTCAGCAGCAGGTCCGCCACCCCGATCCCCAGGCCGGCCGCCACTCCACCCCGCCAGCCATAGCTCACGCCATGACTGATGACAAAGGCCATGTTCGGCCCGGGCGACAGCAGCAACAGCAGCACGGAACCAGAGAAAACCGCGAGGGTTGCGAGATCGATCATGCTCAACTCATCCGCCAGGGAAAACCCAAGATTAGTCTCACCGCGCCCCCCGCGACCAGCCTCCAGGCACAACACCTGAAGATAGGTGATTGCCCAATGCCACAGGCCACGTCTAGAATGCGAACCGTTATCAATTAAGACGCCTGCGCCAGGACGACTATGTCGAGCGAATACCCAGCGGATCATGCGGCAATCGGCCAGCTCTACCAGGCCCACCATTCCTGGTTGCATGGCTGGTTGAAGCGGCGCACAGGTTGTCGCGAGCATGCCGCCGACCTGGCCCAGGAAACCTTCGTCCGCCTGCTCAATAGCCGCAAGCAGCACAGTTTGCTGCAACCCCGGGCCTACCTGAGCAGCATTGCCCGCAGCCTGATGATCGACCAGTATCGGCGGCGCGAACTGGAACGCGCCTACCTCGACAGCCTGGCCCATTTCCCCGAACACCAAGCCCCTTCGCCAGAAACCCGCCTGCTGATCCTCGACAGCCTGGAGCGCATTGACCGCCTGCTCGACCAACTCAAGCCACGGGTGCGCGAAGCCTTTTTGCTGGCGCAACTGGACGGCCTGACCTGCCCGCAGATCGCCCAACGCCTGGGCGTGTCCAAGGCCACCGTGGAGCGCGACCTGGCCAAGGCCCTGCACGCCTGTTATCGGTTGCGCTATGCCGACTGCTGACCCGCGCCTGGTGGACCAGGCCATCCAATGGATGATCAAGCTGCGCTTCAACACCACCGATGACGCCAGCACCGCCGCGTTTGAACGCTGGCTGGCCAGCAGCGCCGAACACCAACTGGCCTGGCAGCGGGTCACGACGATGAATGATGATTTTCGCCATCTGCCCGCCCAACTCGGTCGCCAGACCCTGGACAGCGCGCGCCGACGAATCAGCCGCCGCGAGGGCTTGAAGCTGCTGGGCCTGGTGGCCGGGGGCGCCGGGTTGACCTGGCTGGGCCGCGACTACACGCCGCTGCCGGGGCTGCTGGCCGAGTACCGCACGGCCACCGGAGAGCAGCGCTGGATCAGCCTGGATGACGGCAGCCGTATCCAACTCAACAGCGCAAGCGCCATCGACACTGCGTTCAACCGCGAACGGCGCCTGGTGCAGCTGCGCCAGGGCGAGATGCTGATTGATACCGGCAGCGATGGTCGTTCGCCCCGGCCCTTCTGGGTACAGACCCACAACGGTTATCTGCGGGCCCTCGGTACGCGCTTTATGGTCCGCGAAGAACCCCAGGGCACGCTGCTCGCGGTGCAACAGGGCCAGGTCGCGGTGTTTGCTGGGCACGCATCGGGCGCTGCCCGGCAAGTCGTCGCGTACGGCGAACAGGTGTTGTTCAACCGCCTCGCAATTTATCCGCCACCCGCCACCGGCCTCGACCCCTGGGCCTGGAGCGACGGCGTGATCAGCGCGCGCAATATGCGCCTGGATGACTTCCTCAGCGAACTGGGTCGCTACCGCCACGGCGTGTTGCGTTGCAGCGAGGCCGTCGCCGGCCTGCGTGTGTCCGGCACTTATCAGGTGGGCGACACCGATCAGGTGCTGGCGTTGGTGGCCCAGGCATTACCGGTCAGTGTCACTTACCGCAGCCGCTATTGGGTCACGGTCACCCCGCGCACCGCCCGCTCCTGAAAAATAAATGAGGTGAATTCTCATTGCCGTTCGACCTGTAAGGAAAGGCCGATCAACAGGCCCGTTCTGTCCACTTCCTTCAGGAGCAACCCGCGGTCATGCAAGCGTTCCCCTCAAAAAAATCCCCCCTGCGCCAAGCCGTCAATGCCGCCCTGCTGGGTGCCTGCCTGGCAAGTGCCCTGCCCGGCGGCGCCCTGGCCCAGGAGCCGGCGCGCGACAGCCAGACCCGCGCCTGGAACATTGCCCCTGGCCCACTGTCCAGCGCCCTGGATCAATTCGCCCGTCAGGCCGGCATCAGCCTGTCTTTTGACGCCAACAGCGTGGCCGGCAAGCACAGCGCGGGCCTCAACGGCGCACTCGACAGCGAGCAGGCCCTCGGCCAACTGCTCCAGGACCAAGGCCTGCAAGCCCAGCGCCAAAGCGATAACAGCTGGTTGCTGCTCCCGTCGGTGGGTGAATCCGGCGCGCTGAACCTTGGCGCCACCACCGTCACCGGCGAACGCCTGGGGGCCACCACCGAAGGCAGCGGTTCCTACACCACCGGCGCGGTGACCATCGGCAAGGGCCAGCACAGCCTGCGGGAAACCCCGCAATCGGTGAGTGTGATGACCCGCAAGTTGATGGATGACCAGAACATCCACACCATCGACCAATTGCTGGAGCGCACGCCGGGGATCACCACCTACGAATCGCCCATGGGCGGCAAGTATTTCTATTCCCGCGGCTTCAAGATGCTCGGGCAGTACCAGTACGACGGCGTGCCGCTGGATATGGGCAAGGACTATGTCCAGGCCGACAGCTTCACCGCAAACATGGCGCTGTATGACCGGGTGGAAGTGCTCAAGGGCGCCGCCGGCATGCTCAAGGGTGCCGGCACCGCCAGTGGCGCGGTGAATTTCGTGCGCAAGCGGCCCCAGGACAAGCCCACCACCAGCCTCACGCTGTCGGCCGGCACCTGGGACAACTACCGCGCCGAATTGGATACCGGCGGCCCGCTGAACGACAGCGGCACCGTGCGCGGCCGGGCAGTGGTCAGCCAGCAGAATCGCGGTTCGTACATGGATATTGCCAAGCGCCAGGACCAGGCTATCTACACCGCCCTGGACATGGATATCAGCCCCGACACCACCCTCGGTTTCGGCGCCAGCTACGAAGACGTCGACGCCACGCCGTGCTGGGGCGGCATCCCGCGCTACAGCGACGGCAAGAGCATCGGCCTGAGCCGCTCCACCTGCCTGGGCCAGTCCTGGAACGACTGGCAAAGCCGGCGCACCACGCTGTTCGCCGACCTGACCCACCACTTCAATGACGACTGGAAACTCAAGGTCAGCGCCGTTCACAGCCGCAACCTGCAAGACATCAAATACGCCGCCAGCGAAGGCACCGTGGCCTATGGCGATCCGGCCCCCACGGCCAACAGCTACGCCGCCCTGTTTGACTACGATCACAAGGACTATGGCCTGGACGCCTACATCGACGGCAAGTTCGAAGCCTTTGGCCTGGAGCATGAGCTGATCCTCGGCGCCAACGGCAGCCGTGGCAGCCAGGACGATGTGTACGCGATCCGCAACCTGCCCCAGCGCCAGACCATTTACCAGCCCAACCATCACTTCCCGGAGCCGGCCGACGACACGTTCTGGCCGAACATGTACCGCGGCGGCACGGTCAAGGAGACCGCCACCCAATACGGCACCTACGCCACCCTGCGCCTGCGGCTGGCCGAGCCGTTGCTACTGGTGGTCGGCAGCCGCGTCAGTTGGTTTGAAAACCGCCGCCAGTCCAACAACCTGGCCTGGGGCGAGTGGAGCGTGCAGGATGCGCGCACCAAGGAAACCGGTGAAGTCACGCCCTTTGCCGCGCTGATCTATGACCTCAACGACAACCTCTCGATCTATACCAGCTACGCCGATATCTTCCAGCCACAAAGCTCCTACGCCACCGTCAGCGGCGCGGCCCTGAAGCCGAAGATCGGTGAGAACTACGAGCTGGGGATCAAGGGCGAATGGTTCGACGGGCGCCTCAACAGCTCCCTGGCACTGTTCCGCGCGATCGAGAAAAACGCTGCCGAGACCGACTACATCGCCCACTGCGGCACCTCGGCCGACGGCTTCTGCTACAGCGACACCGGCAAGGTCCGCGCCCAGGGCGTCGAGGCCGAGATCAGCGGCGAACTGCTTGAACGCTTGCAAGTCTTCGGCGGCTATACCTACACCCAGACCAAAACCCTGAACAATATCGACAGCCAGGCCGAGGGCCGGGCCTCCACCAGCTACGTGCCACGCCATATGTTCCGGCTGTGGGGCGATTACCAATTGGATGGTGCCCTGTCGAAATGGACAGTGGGCAGCGGCGTCAGCGCCCAAAGCAGCAACTATCGGGTCCAGACCATCAAGCTGGAACAACCCGGCTACGCCTTGTGGAGCGCGCGCCTGGCGTATCGGGTCGATAACACCTGGACCGTGGCGTTGAACGGCAACAACCTGTTCGACAAAAACTACTACCAGACCGTGGGGACCGCGTCCTGGGGTAACTTCTACGGCGAGCCGCGTAACGTCACCGTGAGCCTCAAGGGCGACTTCTGATCCCCATCCCCCTGTAGGGGCCGGCCAGCCGGCTCCTATCCCCGTCAAAAAAGCTTTGCCCGCCCAGCAGGATAATTGGCGTTTTTGTTCCTACACTGCAAAAAGCCATCACTCATTCTCAATAAATCTGAAAAACCAATAACAAATGTCAACAAACCGTCACGACAAGAGTATCTTATGACACTCGACGGCGAAACCCTTGCGAAATGTCAAAACCTTGACATGGCACCCATAATGAGCCATCATTTAGCCACTATTTAGCAAAGCACCTGCACCTAGACAGGTCATTGCGCGTTACCCAGCGAAAGCAGTCGTTCGCATTGCGCCACTTATAAGCAACTGCCTTATGGATGAGCGAACGAACAGGAAGTCCTGGTGGTGCATTGAGGGATGATTTATGCGTGAGAAGTCGTCAGTCGATAGCCTGTTTCTGACTCGTACCGGTTTTGTTGAATTCTTTGTGGTTTTCGTCAAGTTAATCCACGGCCTGACAGCGGTCCTGCCGGCGATGATCCTGTTGTTCTACCCGGATCCAGTCGACCCGCAAATGCGTGGCCACTACCTGGGCCTGCTGCTGTTTTTTGCGATCCTGACCATTATTCTGTTCCAGGCCCTGGGGGTGTACTCCGAGGACCTGTTCAGCAACCGCCTGCGTTTTCGCGTGATGCTGGTCGCGTGGATCTCGGCGTTTTGCATCCTGCTGTTCATGTACCAGATCCTGCTCCTGTTCCCGCAGTTGAGCCCGCGCAACCTGATGTTCTGGTTCAGCCTGAGCCTGGTGCTGTTTGGTGTGGAGCGCATCCTGATGCTGCGCCTGTACCGCAACCTGATGAAGAACGGCAAGTTCCTGCAGCGCACGGTGATCCTCGGCTTTACCGACACCGCCATCCATGTGGCCGAACACCTGTCGCGCAACAGTGATATCCGCTCCGGCCTGATCGGTTTTATCGACGACCGCACCGAACGCATTCCCAAGGAACTGAGCAGCCTGCCGTTGCTGGGCAACACCCGCGACCTGGAAAAGCTGATCAGGTCCGAACAGGTCAACCAAGTGATGATCACCCTGCCCTGGGCCGCCGAGCAGCGTATCAACGGGCTGGTCAAGCGCCTGCGGCAGATGTCGGTCAACGTCATGCTGGTGCCGGACATGGCCGCCCTGCGGTATGGCCACAACCGCATTACCGATGTCGGCGGCATCTTGATGTTCAACACCTAGCAACTGCCGCTGCGCGGTTGGTCACCCTTTATCAAGCGCTGTGAAGACCTGCTGCTGGCCGGTGCCGGCCTGCTGCTGTTGTCACCGATCATGTTGGTGACCGCCATTGCCATCAAGCTCGACTCCAAAGGCCCGGTGCTGTTTCGCCAGAAGCGCTACGGCTACAACGACAACCTGATCCGGGTGTTCAAGTTCCGCTCGATGTACGTCGACCAGACCGACTTCAACGCCGAGTGCCAGACCACCCGCAGCGACCCGCGCATCACCCGCGTCGGGCGGATTATCCGCAAGACCAGCATCGACGAGCTGCCGCAACTGTTCAATGTGCTGCTGGGCAACATGTCGATGGTCGGCCCCCGCCCCCATGCCACCGCCACCAAGGCCGCCGGGATTCCGTTCGAGGAAGCGGTCAGCGAGTACAGCTCGCGGCACCGGGTCAAGCCGGGCATCACCGGGTGGGCGCAGATCAATGGCTACCGGGGTGAAACCGACACCCTGTTCAAGATTCAGAAACGGGTCGAATACGACCTGGAATACATCGCCAAATGGTCGGTGTGGTTTGACCTGTACATCGTTTTCATGACGGTCCCGGCCGTCCTTTCCACCAAGGAAGTCTATTGATGAACCCTCTCAACGGATTGATTCCCTGCATCATTTCCGGTGGCTCGGGCACGCGGCTGTGGCCGGTTTCGCGGCAGAACATGCCCAAGCCGTTCATGCGCATGCGCGACGACCAGAGCCTGTTGCAGAAAACTTTCCTGCGCGCCAGCCACCTGCCGGGGGTCGACAGCGTGCTGACGGTGACCAACCGCGACCTGCTGTTTCGCACCCTCGACGATTACCGCGCGGTCAACACCGGCCAACTGGGCCTGGACTTGCTGCTCGAACCGTTTGGCCGCAACACCGCAGCGGCCATCGCGGTCGCCGCGCTGCATGTGCAGGAGTTTTTCGGCGGCGATGCGCAGTTGCTGGTGATGCCGGCCGACCACCTGATCCTCGATGAAAGCGCCTTCGCCCAAGCCGTGGCCCAGGCCCGCGAATTGGCCGACGCCGGCTATCTGGTGACCTTCGGCATCCAGCCCGATCGCCCCGAGACCGGCTTTGGCTATATCGAACAAGGCACAGCCCTGGCCCAAGGCTTCCGTGTCCAGCGTTTCGTCGAAAAACCCGACCTGGCCACCGCCCAAGGCTACCTGGACGGCGGCAAGCACCTGTGGAATGCCGGAATGTTCTGCTTCAAGGCCGCCACCGTGCTCGACGAGCTGGCGACCCACGCCCCGGCCGTACTGGACGCGGCCAAGGCGGCGCTGGAGCACAGCACCAGCCTGCAGAACAGCAGCAGCCGCCAGCGCGAACTGAACCCGCAAGGCTTTGGTACCGCGCCGGACATCTCCATCGACGTGGCCCTGATGGAGAAATCCGCCCAGGTCGCCGTAGTGCCCTGCGATATCGGCTGGAGCGATATCGGCTCCTGGGAAGCCCTGCGCCAGCTGACCCCCAGTGACAACAACGGCAACCAGATCAATGGCGAAGCGATCCTGCACGACGTGCACAACTGCTATATCGACTCGCCCAAGCGCGTACTCGGTGCGGTCGGGGTGCGTGACCTGATCATCGTCGACACCCCCGACGCGATCCTGATCGCCGACGCCAACCGCAGCCAGGATGTGCGCCATATCGTCGCCGAGCTCAAGCGTCAGAACCATCCCGCGTTCAGCCTGCACCGCACCGTCACCCGGCCCTGGGGCACCTACACGGTGTTGGAGGAAAGCACCCGTTTCAAGATCAAGCGCATCGTGGTCAAGCCCAAGGGTTCGTTGTCTTTGCAAATGCACCACCACCGCAGCGAACACTGGGTGGTGGTCAGCGGCGCGGCAATGATCACCAATGGCGAGCGCGAGATCCTGCTCAACATGAACGAGTCCACCTATATTCCCGCCGGGCACAAACACCGCCTGACCAACCCCGGCATCATCGACCTGGTGATGATCGAGGTGCAGAGCGGCGAATACCTGGGTGAAGACGACATCGTGCGCTTCGACGATATCTACGGCCGCACGCCCGCCAGCGAGCCCAAGCCCTGATGCGGACTTCCCTGATCATCCCGACCCGCAACGCCGCCAGCCACCTCGACCGGCTGCTGCCGGCGCTGCGCATGCAGACCCTGCAACCCGACGAGATGCTGGTCGTGGACAGCGCGTCGAGCGATGCCACGGTGGCGCGCTTTCGCGAGTTCGGTGCGCGTGTCGAAGTGATCGCCGCCCGCGACTTCAACCACGGCGGCACCCGTCGCTGGGCCAGCGAGCACGTGGGCGGCGACGCCCTGATCGTGATGACCCAGGACGCGATCCCGGCCGAGCCCGAGACCTTTGCCAAGCTGCTCGCCGAGCTGCAACAGGACCCACTCAACGGTGTCGCCTATGGCCGCCAACTGCCGCATCCCGGTGCGGGGGTGTTGGGTGCGCAGTCGCGCCACTTCAATTACCCGGCCCACAGCCGCAGCAAAAGCCTGGCCGATGCGCCGCAGCTGGGGATCAAGACCTGCTTTAGCTCTGACTCGTTTTCCGTGTACCGGCGCAGCGCCCTGGAGGCCGTGGGCGGCTTCCCCGCCGATGTGATCGGCAGCGAGGACGCCTACGTCGCCGCACGCATGCTACTGGCGGGCTGGAAGGTGCAGTACGCCGCCAGCGCCCAGGTCTATCACTCCCACGATTACCGACTCATGGATGAGTTTCACCGCTACTTCGACATTGGGGTGTTCTACGGCCGCGAGCCGTGGATCCGCCAGGCGTTTGGCGACGCCGGCGGTGAAGGTAAACGCTATGTACTGGCCGAATTACGTGCCTTGCGCGAGGCCAACGCCTTGCACCGCGCCCCCGAAGTGGTGGTGCGCAGTGCCTTTAAATTGCTGGGCTATCGCCTCGGCCACCTTGAACGCTACCTGCCCAAATCGCTCAAGCAGCGCCTGGGCATGTTTTCCACCTACTGGACTTGAGCCGTCATGAAGACTACCAACCGACGTTCCCGTCTTACCCTGTTCAGCCTGTTGAGTGCCTCGATCTGGCTGGCTGGTTGTTCGACCCCTGCGCGGGTGCCGCTTCCTGACAACAACACGCTCAAGGCCGGCCACCAGGCGGCGCTGACCTTGGCCGACCTGCCGCCCCCGCAGGTGCTGATCCAGAGTGGCGACCTGTTGCGCATCGTGCGCGATGCCCAGGAGCCGGCGGCGGCCGACGACATGACAGTGTTCGTCGTACGCCCCGACGGCGTGATCTCCATCCCCAACATCGGTCGGGTCAAGGCGGCATTGCGCACGCCGGAAGACCTGGGCAAGGAAATCACCGACAAGTACAAGCGCATCTACCGCGAGCCGGCAGTGACGGTGAACATCGCCAGCGCCCCGAGCAACAAGGTGTTTATCGGTGGTGCGGTGCCGAACCCGGCGTTTTTCGACCTGGCGGGGAATGTCAGTGTGGAGCAGGCGTTGCTCAGTTCCGGGGGAGTGTTGTCCTCGGCGGATGCCTCCAACGTGGCCCTGATGCGTACGGGTCCGGATGGCAAGTACAAGACCTACTTCATCAGCTTGAACAACATGCTGACCGATCCCAATCACCCACGGGTGGCCCTGCAGCGTGGCGACCTGATCTATGTGCCGCAGTCGGGTATCGGCGCCACTGTGGAAGCCGTGGATATGTACTTCACCCGCCTGTTCCCGATCAACAAGGGCATTGGTGTGGGCCTGAACTACGACCTCAACGACAGTGGCGTGAAGAACAGCGGCAACACCATCTACAACAACCCAGTCATCAACGCAGGCCAATGATTATGGACCAGGCTTCGTATCACTCGAACCGACTGTTCCCGTCTGGCGTACACCACATATTCAATGGAGTGATCCTGTGATCGAAATCCGCTCTCTACGCGACCTCTTGCGGTTGTTTTTCATCTTCCGCCGCGAGTTCAAACTGGCCGTGATCACCACGATTGTGGTGGCCGTGTTGGGTGCCTTCCTGTTGCCGGCTCGCTACGAGTCCGACGCGCGCTTGCTGGTCAAGCCGGGACGGGACAACACCACGTTGCCGATCGAAGCCGCCAACCGCCAGACGCTGATTGCGCCTAGCACCCAGCACGACCCGATCGTCGATGAGGAGAAGATGCTCACCGGCCGGCCCATCGTGCACATCGTTGCCGAGCGCTACCTGGCAATGACGTCCGAGCCGCCACAGGGCTTCTGGAAAGTCACCAAGTTCTACGTCAAGAAAGCCGCCGGTGAAGTACTGGATGCGGTGCGCAGCGTCCTGCAATTCGTCGGCCTGGCCGAGAAGCAAAGCCCGCTGGAACGCCTGGCGACCAAGCTGGAGAAGAACTTCGAAGCCGGCCACGAACCGGGCTCCTCGGTGATCGAAATTTCCTTCACCTGGGACGATCCGGCCATCGCGCAGAAAGTCGTCGAGACCTGGGTCGATGCCTACCTGGAAGAACGCGCGCGGATTCTCGGGCGCAAGAGCCTGCATACCTTCTATGAAACCGAACGCAGCAAGGTCGCGACCAACATCCAGGGGCTCAAGGATGAACTGCAGGGCCGCTTGAAGCAGATCGACTCGATCAGCGTGGACGCGCGCCTGAAAAACCTGACCAACCAGATCGACCGTGTCACCGACGCCAAAGTCACCGCGCAAAACCAGATCGCGGGGATCCGCAGCTTCCTGGCCAACGCCAGCCAGCAGATCAAGAACCAGCCGGCCGAAGTGGTCACTGGCCGGGAAACCAGCCTCAACCCGACCCAGCTGGACCTCAAGCGCCAGCTCAATGCCCTGCAAGTAGAACGGGCGCGCCTGCTGCGCACCTATCTGCCGAACACACCGCAGGTCAATCAGATCGAGCAGAACATCCGCGACATGGAAGCCCTCAGCGCCCAGGAAGCGACACGCCTGGAACGCTCGCAAAACACCGCGCCCAACAGCCTGGTGATCAACGTCAAGCAGCAGATCATCGACGCCCAGTTGCAGGAGCGCAAACTGGCCGGGGAAATCGAGAACTACGACAAGACCCTCGCCGAACTGCGCGCCCAGCGTGACCAGGCGATGACCGATGAACCTGAACTGAACAAGCTGACCCAGCAACTGCGCACCGCAGAGAAAAGCTACGCGTTGTACTCGGAAAACCTCGAACAGGCGCGCATCGACCACGCACTGGACAGCAGCCAGATCAGCAACATCGCCCTGATCGAACACGCCACCCTCAACCCGGCGCGCGTGTTTCCCAAGAGCCTGCTGATTCTGCTGTTCACCATTCCTGCCGGCCTGGCCGTCGGTTTGCTGACCATCTACGTGCTGTACCTGCTGGACCAGCGCATCCACGACGGCGCGCGCTTGCAGGAAGTGTTCGGTGTACCGCTGTGGAGCAGCATCCCCGATGTGCAGCACGCGACACCGGCCGCCCTCACCGCCAGCATCTATCGCTTGTACAGCCTGCTACCCGCCGAGCGCATCGCCAGCGAGGGCTTTGCCCTGGGCCTGACCTCGGCACGGCACGGCGAAGGCGTGAGCTTTATCATCGAGCAACTCAAGCGCCTGCTCGAAGAGCGTGGCCACCGGGTCTCGGTCAACGGCACTGAAGCGGCGAAGCCGGGTGAAGTATTGCTGTTGGACGCCTCGGCCTTGTCGTCCAACCCGCAGGCGTTCCTCACCCTGCGCCGCGCCGAGCAGATTGTGCTGGTGATCGAAGCCCGCACCAGCACCGTACCGACCATCGAGAACGCCCTGTCGCTGCTGACCACTGCGTTCGGCAAAGTGGATGGGATGATCCTCAACCGCCGCCGTTTTGAAGTGCCGGCCAATGTCCTGGCACGGCTCAACAGCTGGCGCGGTGCGGCCTGATGCGCATTGCGTTGCTGGCGCCACTGCCACCGGAGCAGACCGGGATCGCCGACTACGCTGCGCACTTGCGCAGCGCGTTGCGCGAACGGGGCCTGGAGGTGCTGACGCCTCTGGAAGGTTGCCTGGACCTGGCTGAACAATTGCGGCGCCTGCAGGCCTTTGACTGGCGCGGTGTGGACCTGGTGCATGCCGAGCTGGGCGGCGGACGCTTTGCCGAGTTCCAGGCCCTGGACTACTTGCGCCGGGCCCAGCCGCAATTGCCGCTGACCGCCACTGTGCATGATCCGGAGCGCCTGATCTGGCGCCGGGCCAAGCTGTTTTTCCCGCTGACCCTGCTCGAACGCCTGCCCCACCCGCTGCCCCAGGCGGCGGCGTTGCTCGCCGATCCATTGACCCTTTACGAAGAACGGCGCCTGGCCAAAAGCATGCGCCGCCTGATCACCCTCACCCGCCTGGGTGGCGATTGCTTGCGCCAGCGCATGGGGCTAAAAACTGAGCAAGTGGCGGTGATTGCCCACGGCAACCTGCCCATTGCCCCTGTGGCCTTGCCGCCGTTGCAACCGTTGCGCCTGCTGTATTTCGGCTTTATCTACCGCGGCAAGGGCATCGAAGATCTGCTGCAGGCCCTGGCCCGCTCCCTGAGCGCCCACCCGCAATGCCGTGGCCAGGTGCGCCTGACCCTGGCCGGTGGCACCGCGCCGGAGATGACCTTCGACCCCGCCGGCAATTACCTTGAGGGCCTGCGCCAACTGATCACCACCCTGCACCTGGGCGATGTGGTGGACTGGCAACTGGACCTGCCCTCAGCCGACATTCCCCATACCATCCAGGCCCACCATGTGATGGTGCTGCCGTACCGTGAATCGAAAAAACTCGGTTTCCTCGGCCAGATGCGCGGCACCAGTGGCGCGCTGTCCTGGGCCAACGCCTGCGGGCGCGGGGTGATTACCTCCAATGCCCGCGCCTTCGCCGAAGAAGTCGCCGGTGGCAATGGCATCACCTATCAACAGGGGGATATCGCCTCGTTGAGCGATGCCCTGAACCGCCTGATCCTCGACCCGCAACAGGCCCGCCAATGGGCCGACCACGCCGCCGACATCGGCCGGAAGCGCCAGTGGGCCAGCACCGCGCAACGCTTTGCCGAGTTGTTCCAGGCCGCAGTCAAGGAGCCTTTGTGATGAATGTTTCGTCAACTCGCCGGATGTGGCGCTACCTGCCACTGGTCATTGCAATGGCCGTGGGCGGCGCACTGCTGCTCAGTGAAAACGTCGACGCGGAGCCCGTGAACCTGGCGCCCCAGCGCACTGTGGAGTGGCGCGAGTTTCTCGGGGTGAACGCGCATTTTCTGTGGTTCAAGCCCGAGCAGTACCAGAAGCAGATCCGCCAATACCAGAAACTGGGGCTGGACTGGGTGCGCGTCGACCTGCACTGGGACCGCCTGGAGCCCAAGGAAGAAGATTATCAACTGAGCACCTTCGATGAATTGGATCGCACCCTGACTGCCGAGAAAATCCGCTCGGTGTTCTACCTGGTGGGTTCGGCGCCGTTTATTACCACCGCCCCCAAAGGCGCAGAATTCCAGGACCAATACCGCCCGCGAGACGCCAGTGTGTATGCCCTGCGTCTGGCCCTGTTGGCCAAGCGCTACCCGAATATCAACGCCTGGCAGGTGTGGAACGAGCAGAACCTGCCGAACAACTGGCGCCCGCAAGTGAATGCCGAGGAATACGCGCGCTTGCTGCTGGCCAGTCACCAGGCACTGAATATCGCCGCACCAGACAAGATCCAGGTGATGGGCGGCATGGCCTACTACAGCCAGATGCCCCCGCGCGGCAAAACCCTGATGTTTGAAGCCCTCGGCGCGCTGGGCGTGCAAACCCTGGGCATGGTCGCGGCGTATCACCCGTACTCGATGACCCCGGAAACCGACGAGCCGGGCAAGAATGAAGTACTGCTGCGCGGCGACCAACTCAACGCCGTGCTGCACGGTGCCGGAGTCAAGGATGTGTGGGCCACCGAGTGGGGCTGGTCCAGCTATGCCGGGCCCAAGGAGATGCAGGACCTGATCGGCGTCGACGGCCAGGCCGATTTCACCTTGCGCCGCCTGGCGCTGATGGCGTCCCAGGATTACCAGAAGATTTTCCTGTTTGCCCTGTCCGACCTGGATGAACGCGCCTCCGTACGTGACCAGCACTATGGCCTGCTGGACCTCAACGGTGAACCGAAGCCGGTCTACAGCGCCCTCGCCCGCTTCCTGGAGATCACCGGGCCGACGCTCAAGCCGGGGGTCACCCCCGTGCTCGAGGACATACCCAAGACTTTTTACAGCGTGGCCTGGACCCGCGAAGACGGCAAACACCTGTTGATGTACTGGAGCGCGGAAGGCACCCGCATCACCTTGCCCAAAGTGCAGCACGCCGAACTGCTGGACCCACTGACGGGCGCCAGGCAGCCCCTTAACGATTACAACGGCATTCGCCCCGTGGTGAAACCGTCGTTGCAGATATTGGTGTGGTAGCACGCCCAGGCATGGAGAGCTGCACGTGAGAATCCTGTGGATTGTGCCCTATCTGCCGTGGCCGATGACCAGCGGCGGCAAGACCCGGCAGTACCATTTGCTGCGTACCTTGAGTGAGCGCGGGCATCGCATCACCTTGCTGGTGCAATCGAAGACGCCGGCCGATGCGGCTGTGCACGCGGCCCTGGAGCCCTTGCTCGAGCGCCTGATCGTGGTGCCGCGCCGCGCCCTGAAACACCCCATGACCCTGCTCGCCGGGGTGTTTGCGCCCTGGCCGCTGCTGACCACGGTCAACGGCCTGTCGCCGGTGTTGCAGGCGCGCTTTAGCGAACTGTTGAAGGAAACCTGGGATGTGATCCAGGTCGAGCACAGCTACAGCCTGCAACCGTACTTCACCCTCTTGCAGCAGCAAGCGCGGGATTTCGTGCTCACCGAGCACAACCTGGAATCGAGCCTGGGCGGCGCCACCTATGACCGCTTTCCAAAATGGGCCGCGCCGTTCGCGCGCTACGACCAGTGGCGCTGCCAGCAGTGGGAGCGCAAGGCGTTTGACGCGGCGTGCCATGTGGTTGCCGTGACCCAGGCCGATGCCCAGGCTATCGGGCAACTGACCACGACCCCGGTGAGCGTGGTGGTCAATGGGGTCGACAGCCGGGCCTTCAGCGACGTCAGCGCCGACCCGCAGAGCCAGCGCCTGTTGTTTGTCGGCAACTACGAATACGCGCCGAACCTGGACGCGGTGCAGTGGCTGCTCGACGACATCTTCCCGCGGGTCTGGTTGCAATGCCCCAACGCCCGCCTGGCGGTGGCCGGCTTCGGCTTGCCCGCACACTGGCGCGAGCGCTGGGCGGACGATCGTATTGAATGGCAGGGTTTTGTTCCCGACCTCACCGCTTTGCAGCGCCGCTGTGCAGGGTTTGTCGCCGCGCTGCGCCATGGCGGCGGCTCCAAACTCAAAGTGCTGGAGGCAATGGCAGCCGGCCTGCCGCTGGTGAGCACCGCCCAGGGTGTGTCCGGGCTGGCGGTTGAGCCGCAGGTGCATTACCTGGCCGGCGAAAGCGCCGAGGCCCTGGCCGATGGGATTGTGCGCCTGCTGGACGAACCGACGCTGGCCCGGCAACTGGCGCAGGCTGCGCGCGACTATGCGCGCAACCATCACGACTGGGCGGTGGCCGGTAATGAACTGGAGCAGATCTACCGCACCTTGCCCACCCAACAGGAGCCTCAAGCATGCGCGTAGCCCTGGATTACCGCCCGGCCACGGTCGCGCCTTCGTCGGGCATCGCCCGCCAGGTGCTGGCCCTGGAACACGCCTTGCGCGCCCGGGACAACACTGAAGTGGTGCTGTTTACCGAAGCGCCGCTTGATCATCCCCAGCGCGACACGGCGGTTTGCCCGGCCTGGGCCAGCCCCCTGGAGGGCCTGCAACGGCCTCAGGTGCGCTGGCGCTTCGAGCGCGGCTTCCTGCCCCGGGAAATCCACCAACAGCAGATCGACCTGTACATCGCCACGGCCAACATGGGCCTGCCCTTGTGCCGCAAACCCGCCGGCACCCGCTATGTGCTGGTGCTGCATGATCTGTTTCAACTAACCCACCGCAACTTCCATCGCTCCCGCCTCAAGGCCCTGGCCTACCGCCTGATCGACGGCGCGTCGATTGCCTGGTCGGTGTGGCAAGCCGACCGGGTGTGGTGCCCGTCGCAGTTCTCGTGCGATGAGGCTGCGCGCCTGTTTCCCTGGGCGCGGGCCAAGTTCCGCGTGTTGAATAACCTGGTGCCGGAGTTCACCGAGGCCCCCGAGCCGTTGCCCGAAGGCATTCCGCCGCGCTACTGGCTGGTGGTGGGTACCCGTGAGCCGCGCAAAAACATGGCGTTTTTCCTGGCGCAATGGCAGGCCAGCCGCGCCCAGGACCCGAACGTGCCCGACCTGGTACTGGTCGGCCACGGCAGCGATGTGCCGGCGTCCCTGGGCGAGTTGCCCGGCCTGCATTGGCGCAGTGGCTTGTCCGACGGCCAGTTGCAGGCGCTGTACCGGCATGCCGCGTACCTGTGGCAGCCGTCCTATGCCGAGGGGTTTGGTTTGCCGGTGGTGGAAGCGCTGAGTGTCGGCACGCCGGTCGCGGTTGCCCGTGGCTCGGCCCTGGATGAAGTGGCGCCGCCCACCGCACAGCGTTTTGCCCCCGACGACGCCGGTCAACTGCAAACGTTGATGGTGTCACTGGCTGCACCGGGGGGCACGGTCGACCCCGAACTGCAACGCACATGGGCCCGGCAATTTGCCGAACCGGCCTATCGCCTGCGCCTGGATAAACTGCTCAAGGAATTGAACCGCTAATGCTGCCAGGAAAACTCGTTAGCCTGCTCCTGGGCCTGGTCTTCGGCGGCCTGCTGTTGGCACTGCCGCCGATGAAGGTCTTTATGATCGTGGTCGGCCTGGGCGTGGCGCTGACCCTGATCCGCAAACCGCTGTGGGGCTTGCTGATCTTTGCCGTCTTGGCCACCAGCATTCCCTACACCACCTTGCAACTGGGGATCCGCACCACCATCAGCGAGGCGGTGCTGGGCCTGACCTGGGCCGGGGTGTTCTGGCAATCGTTTATCGGCAAGACCCGCGGTTTCATGGTCTGGCGCCCCACGGAACGGGCGTTGATGTGGCTGATGCTGTTCAGCACCATACCGTTTATCTGGGGCATGATCATCATCCACGCCGAGGGCAACGGCCCGGTGAACTGGGTGCGCTGGCTGATGAACCTGTCGCTGCTGTTTATCGTGCCGCTGCTGCTGCGCACCGATGCCGACCGCGACAAGGTGGTGGTCGCCCTGCTGCTGGGCAACCTGGCGATGCTGTTGCTGTCGATTTTCATGTTCCTCAAGACGCGCAACGCGATGTCGATGATCGACATTCTCACCGACCTCAAGTACGCCCACCCGGAGGCGGTGAAGGATATTTTCTCGGCCAACTACAAGCGCATGGCCTCGCCCTGGGTTCACCCGAACCTGACCGGTGGCGTGCTGGTGCTGTTTATCCCGCTGGCGCTGTTCTACGGCTGGACCCGCACCGGCTGGCGCCGCGCCCTGGGCCTGGCGGTGGCGGTACTGGGTTGCGCCGGCCTGCTGCTGAGTATCTCCCGGGGCGCGATTGTGGCCCTGGCGCTGATCCTGATCTGGCTGACCTACAAGCGCGTGCCTCACAGCGGGCGGATCATCGGTATCGGCGCGGCTTTTGTGATCGCCCTGGTGCTGTTCTATCCGCCGCTGCAGGACCGTTTGATGACGATGTTCTCGACCACCAACGCCAGTACCGAGATCCGTTTCGACGAGTACGCCGGGTTCCCCGATGTAATGGCCAAGTACCCGTTGGGGATCGGTTTCAAAATCGACCCACCGGTGCCGGGCAGCAACTTGTTGGGGATTTCCAACCTGTGGCTGAACTTCATCTACAAGATTGGTATTCCGGGGATGCTGCTGTTCATCGCCGTCACCGTATTGTGGTGGCGTGAAGTGCGACCGCTGGGCATGGTGCGCAAGGTCACCGCCGACAACGCCCTGTGGCTGGGTTGCGTGTGCGGCGTGCTGGCGGCGCTGCTGACCGGGATTTTCGACCACTACTTCAGCTTCACCTTTGTATTGATCGCGCTGTTTTGGCTGTTGATGGGCATCAGCCTGCAACAGGTGCGCCTGAGCCCGACCATTACTGCTCCTGTTTCCGTGCCAAAGGATGACCGACCATGAAACATCGCACTATTCACTCCCCCGACCTGCGTGACCGCCTGCCCGCCCTGGCCAGCGAACTCGGTGCAAGCCTGGAAGACTTGCAGGACGGCCTGGCCTGGTGCCTGGCCAACGAGGTGGTTTTTGAAGAGGGCGAAGGCGAGAACAAGCGCTTCTGGATGACCTCTTTCGATGTGGAGCCGACCATCGAGCATCCGGTGGCACGTCGGCTGTTCCATCGCATGAAACAGGATATCCCGGCGCAGTTCCTGCCGATTTATGGCAAGAACTGGGCTACCCTCAAGGACCGCTGGCGCAGTGCCTGGGACATGGCCTACAACATCCTGATCAACAAGATCCCCAGCCACCACATACGCATCGGCTGGCTGCGCCTGGGCGGCGCGAAGATCGGCAAGGGGTCGAGCCTGTGGCGCAACACTGAGGTGCTGGGCATCCACAACCTGAGGGTCGGCGACGACACGGTGATCGGCTGGCATTGCCAGGTGGATGCACGCTCTGGGCTGGTAATCGGCAACCATGTGGCGATTGCCTCCCATGTGCTGATCATCGCCGGCAGCCATGACTTGCAGGCGCCGGAGTTCTGGTCGATTTCCGGGGCGATTTATATCGACGACTATGTGTGGATCGGCAGCCGTGCGCTGATCGGTTTCGGCACCCACCTGTGCGAAGGCTCGGTGGTGACTGCCAATACCGTGGTGGCGAAAACCGTCGCGCCGTACAAAATTGTCGGCGGCACCGGTGCCAAAGTCATGGGCGAACGCGTTCGGGGGCTGAACTACAAGGTGGGTGGCAAGGGCCTGTTCACCCTGTTCCACTGATGTTTGGCAGCACCCTGTGGCTGACCCTGGCGACCCTCGCCGGGCTGGTGGCCGGCTTTGCCCGGGAATGGCTGCTGGTCGCAGCCTGGGGTGCGGGCAGCCGCAGCGACGGGTTTCTGGTGGCGGTGTTTTTGCCCGAGGCGCTGCGCATGACCCTGGCCGCCGGTTTGCTCGCCGCTGCGGCCCTGCCCCTCTATCAACAACGGGATGCGCAACGCCAGCAAGCCTGGTTGGCCAGCCTGTCGCCGCGCCTGCTCGGCGTCGGCCTGGGCCTGTTCGCCCTGCTGGCCCTGGGCGCGCCGCTGTGGGTACGCCTGATCGGCCCGGGGCTGGACGCCGCCGCCCACGACCAGGCCGCCGCCAATCTGCGCTGGCTGGCCGCCTGTGCACCGGGGCTGGTGATGCATGGCCTGTTCAGTATTCCGTTGCAGGCGCGCCAGCGCTTTGTGCTGCCGGGGCTGGGCTCGCTGCTGTTCAACCTGCCGCCGGTGCTGTACCTGTTTATCCGCGGCACGGCCAGCGACAGCGCGGAACTGGCAATGTGTTTTTTTGCCGGCAGTGTGTTGATGTGCCTGCCCTTGCTGGCACCGGTCTGGTCGTTCGGCTGGCGCCCCTGGCAAGTCAAGGGTGATGCCCTGGCCGGTCGCGAACTGCTGGGGCGTATCGGTCCGCTGTTGGCGAGCAATCTCGCCAGCCAGGGCCTGGCCTTGCTCGAACGGCTGATCGCCAGCTACCTGGGCGAAGGTGCGGTGACCTGGGTCAACCTGGCGCGCAAGCTGATCAACCTGCCGCTGATTGCGCTGATGAGCCTCAACCAGGTATTGCTGGGGATGATGAGCGGTGAACAAGGCCAACAACGCCTGGCCTTGCTGCGCCGTGGCCTGGACGCCGCCACCCTGCTGAGCCTGCCCGCCGCCCTCGGCCTGATTGGCGCCAGCCCGGTGCTGATTCACCTGCTGATGCCCGCGCAAAGCGCCGACGGCCCGCTGCCCGCCCTGCTCGCCTGGTTCGCCACACCCCTGGTGTTCGGCGCCTGGAACGCCATGCTCGCACGCTATGCCTACGCCAGCGGCGACACACGCCTGCCACTCAAATGTGAACTGCTGGGCAGCCTGGTCAACGCCGGCCTGCTGGTCTTACTGCCGTACTTCTTCGGCCTGCCAGGCATTGCCTTGGCGGCCCTGGGTGGGGTGATCGTCACCAACCTGCTGCTGATGCAACGCCAACACCTGCTCGGGCAACTGGGCTGGCCGTTGCAGTGGGGCTTGAGTGTGGTGTTGCTGGGCGTGGCGGCGCTGGTGCTGCACCCGCTGCATAACGATGGCTGGCAGCTGGGCTTAAGTACCTTGGCGGGCGCCGGGGTACTGGTGGGATTGGGGCTGTGGTTCAAGCCGTGGAAGGCTTGAGCTGCGAAAGCAAAGGCATAGCAAAAGCCAGCGCGCGGAGGTGCTGACTGCGATGGTGGTGTGTCAGCTAGCAGAAACAGTGCCTGGACCACCGCTATCGCGGGCAAGCCCGCTCCCACAGGGGGGTTCTGCCGGGCATAGAGTTTTGGCCATACCACCGTTCAAATGTGGGAGCTGGCTTGCCTGCGATGGCGGTGTGTCAGCTAGCAGAAATGGTGCCTGAACTACCGCTATCGCGGGCAGCCCGCTCCCACAGGGGGGTTCTGCCGGGCATAGAGTTTTGGCCACACCACCGTTCAAATGTGGGAGCTGGCTTGCCTGCGATGGCGGTGTGTCAGCTAGCAGAAATGGTGCCTGAACTACCGCTATCGCGGGCAAGCCCGCTCCCACAGGGGGGGCTCTGCCGGGCATAGAGTTTTGGCCATACCACACTGCGAATGTGGGAGCTGGCTTGCTCCCACCGGGGATAGTGGGCAGGTCTAGAAGTCGTACTTGACGCTGGTCATCAGGTTGCGCGGCGCACCATACATCCCATGGTTACCGGCATAGCTGAAATACTCACGGTCAAACAGGTTGTTGAGGTTGACCGACGTACTCAACTGCGGCGTCACGTCGTAGCGCAGCAGCAGGTTGGTGATGGCGTAGCTGCCCTGGCTGAATGTGTGCAGGTCCTCACCAACCTTGCTCTGCCAGTTCACCCCGCCGCCAACCGTCACTTTGTTCAAGGCCCCCGGCAGACGGTAAGTGGTGAAGGTTTTCAGGCTCTGGCGCGGCAAGGTGGTGACGATGCGTTTGTCGTCGGCATCGGTACTGACCGCATAGGCGTAGCCCGCGGAGGCTTGCCAGCCTTCAGCCAACTCACCGTTGAGTTCCAGCTCGACGCCCTCGGTAGTGGTGCCCTTCTCGTTGCGATAAGTATTGCCGCCCGGGGTGTCGATCCAGATCGCCAGGTTGTCCTGTTCCAGCTTGAACAGCGCCAGGCTGGTGTTGAGTTTTTCGTCGAAGAAACTGCCCTTCAAGCCCAACTCGTAGCCCTTGCCTTCCATGGGTTCCAGGGCCTTGTTGTTGATATCGCGCACCCAACTGGCCTGGGGATTGAAGATCTTGGTGTAGCTGGCATAAGCCGACCAGTTGTCAGTCAGGTCGTAGACCACGCCGGCATAGGGAATGTACACGCCGGTTTCCGACTCATCGGTGCGGGTGGCGACGCCGCCGTAGGGGCTGTCTGCGGTTTCGCGCTTCCAGTCGATGACACGGCTGCCGAGGATCACGCTCAGGTCGTCGGTCATGCGCAGGCGGGTACTCAGGTAAGCGGCGTATTGGCTTTCATCCACCGAGGATTTGCCGGTCACCGGGAAGTCCGGCTTGGCCGAGTGCCCGTCCCAGTTGAACAGGTTGTCGATGGCGCCTGCCGGGGAGCCGGAATACGCGTAGTTCCAGCCGCCATGGCTGGGCACGTTTTCCTTGTATTTGGACAGAGTCACGCCGGCGATCAATTCGTGCTCGCGGCCCAGCAGGTCGAACGGCCCGGTGGCGTATAGGTCGAGGTTGTCCTGGCGCGGCGTACCGGAGAAGCGCACCGGCAACTGCGTGGTGCCGCTGCCATCGCTGTTGAGGCTGCCGTTGACGTAGTTGAACACCTCATCGAACTTGTTTTGCGAATGGGTGAACTCGGCCTTGGCGCTCCAGCCGCTGTCGAACTTCTGCTCAATGGAGGTAAAGAAGCTGGTCTGCTCATGGTCGTTATAGGACCAGGCCGGCGCAGTATTCAGGGAGCGGCTGAGGTTGCTGCGCGAACCGTCGGTAAAGCGCGTAGGCAAACCGGAGCGCGCCGGGGCATCGACGTCGGTACGCAGGTAGCTGAAGCCCAGGGTCAACAAGGTGTCTTCGGTCAGGTCGAATTCAGTGATGCCGTACAGCAATTGGGTCTGCTGCTTGTAGCGGTCGACCCAGGCATGTTCGGTCTTGTAGTCGGCCACCAGGCGCCCGCGCACGTTGCCGGTTTCGGTCAGCGGGCCGGACACGTCGAGGCCACTGCCGTAGCGGTCCCAGTTGCCCGCTTCAGCAGTGACACTGGCCCGCGCCTCGGCCGTCGGGCGCTTGCGGATCAGGTTGATGGTGGCCGAGGGGTTGCCCATGCCGCTGATCAAACCGGTGGCGCCGCGCACCACTTCCACCCGGTCGTACATCGCCATGCTCTGGGTGTAGTTGTCCATGCGCGCAACGGTAGGCACACCGTCGATTTCGAAGTTCTGGATCTGGAAACCACGGGAGAAATAGCTATCGCTTTCCGCCCCCAGGCCATCACGCAACACGATGATGCCGGGGGTGGCATCCAGGGTATCCGACAGGTTGGTCAGGCGCTGGTCATCCAGGCGCTGGCGGGTCATGACGGTCAGCGATTGCGGGGTTTCCCTCGGGGTCAGGTTCAGGCGGGTGGAGCTGCTGGACGACTGCGTGGTGTAGGAACCGGTGCCTTCGGTGGTCGACCCCGGCGCCTTGCCGGAGATCGACACGGTACCCAGTTGCAATGCGCCGTCGGTAGGCCGGGGCTCCAGGGAATAGTTACCGCCACTGCCGCGCACGGCTTGCAACGAGCTGTTACTGAGCAGGATCGCCAGGCCGCTGTCGAGATCATGCCGCCCTTGCAGGCCCGGGCTGGTCTGCCCTTGCGTGAGCGCGGCCGGGTAGGACAGCAGGATCTGCGCAGCCTGGCCAAACTGGTTCAACGCGCCGGCCAGTGAGCCTGGGGCAATATCGAACTCCTGCTGTGGCGCGGCCATGGCCCAGGCCGGCGCCAACAGCAGCGGCGCAGCCACGCCGAAGCTGGCGATGCCACGGACGACGGCCACGGCCAGTGATTTTTTCAGTGTTGCCCGGATGGTGCGTTGCGGGTGCATGCCCTGTTCCCCAGATAAGTGAGTGTCTGGGGATACAAGTCTCGTGAGATTCGGAAACGGACCACCTGCATGCGAAATAAATTCATACCTGCGCCCGCCGCGGTTTCAACGTCACCCATAAGCGCGTGAAATGCTGCACATCCAGCTTGAGGGTCTGTTGCAGCGCCACCAGAATGCGGTCGGTGTCGGCCAGTGGATAGGTGCCAGACACCCGCAGTTCGCGCACGCTCGGGTCACAGTCCAGATGCCCGCGCCGGTAGCGGCTCAGTTCCTTGAGGAAGTCTTCCAGACGCAGGCCCTCAGCGACGATCATGCCGCGGCTCCAGGCCAGTTCGCCGGCGCGCTGGGGGCGCCGCGCCAGCAGGGTCTGCGGGTCAAAGCTGATGATTTCGCCGGGTTGCAGGCTCAGGTTGCGCGCTGGAATCTGCGCCGCCAGCGGCTGCTGGTCAGCCCCCAACTGGGTAAAACCCTCACGCTGGCGCACGCTGAAGCGACCGCCTGTGACATGGATCAGGCCTTCGGCGGTTTTCACCCACAGCGGGCGGGCGTCCAACGGGTTGGGCAGCACCAGGATCTCCCCGCGCAACAGGTGGATCTGGCGCTGCTCGGGGCGGTAATTCACATCGACGGCGGTGTCGGTATTGAGCTGGATTTCGCTGTTGTCCGCCAGTTCGATGCGCCATTGCTCACCGACCGAGGTGCTGAAATCGCTGGTCCAGGGTTGCAGCAGGCCGGCGTCCCGGGCGGTCCACGCCACACTGCCGGCCGCCAGCAACAGGGCCAGGTTTTTAATCACCCGACGCCGGGATATCGCCGGCGACAGGGTGGCGCTGACCAGCGCCTGGTGTGCCGGGTCGCGCACCTCGTGCATACGCTGGAAAAATCGCTGGGAATGCTGCCAGGCCTGCTCGTTGAGCGGATCCAATTGGCGCCACGCCAGCCACTGGGCGCGGGTCTGTTCGGTGACATCCGGCGCCTGCAACTCCAATTGCCAGTGCATGGCCTGCTCGGCGGCTTCCAGGGTCAGGGGCAACGGATTCATGGGCGCTGGCTGTCGAGCACAATGCACTGGGCGCCGGCCTTGACGATGTAGCGCTTGACCGTGGTGATGCTGGTGCCCAGGCGCTCGGCAATCTCGCCGTGGCTCAAGCCGTCGAGTTGCGACCAGAGGAAGGCCTGGCGCACCGGTAATGCCAGGCGGCTGAGCACTTCGTCGAGGGCCATCAGGGTTTCCAGGAGCAGCCACTGCGTTTCGGCGCTGGGCGCCACGTCTTCCGGTAACAGCGCCAGGGCTTGCAGGTAGGCCTTTTCCAGCTTTTGCCGACGAAAGTGATTGGACAACACGCTTTGTGCGACTTTCGCCAGAAAGCTGCGGGGCGCCTGGACTTCAAGGGGTTGGTTCTTGGCCAGAAGACGCAGGAACGTGTCCTGGGCCAGGTCGGCGGCGCTCTGCGAACAGTTCAGGCGACGCCACAGCCAGTGCTGCAGCCAGCGATGTTGCTGCTGATACAGCGTGGACAGGTCAGTAGGGCTTGTCGCAGGGGTCGGGGGCATGGAGGGCGCGCGCAGAAGGTAAGCCGTAAATGATAACGGTTATCATATGCTTCATGGCGCAATGCCTGCAAGTGCCATACGACTTGTAGGGATCGCTGGCACCTCCCCTGTAGGTGCCAGCGAGGAGCATCAATCTTCCAGCGGTTGCGGCGCGTGCTTGCCAGGCTTGGCTTTGGCGCCAGGCTTGCTCGCTGCCGGGGCGGCGGGTTCAGGCTCGGCGGGGGCGGCGGCTTCTTTTTCTGCCATGGGCATCTTGTCGACAGCCGCAAAGAACTCTGCAAGGTCAAGGGAATCGGGTGGCACAGTCTTTTCGACTTTCTTCTCGCCGTCCTTGCCCACCAGGATTACTTTGGTGCCGGCACTGGCCCCCAGCTTCAAGGCGCGGATCAACGCATTGGTGTCCTGGGCGCCGAGGTCCTTGCCGTCACGCTGGCCGACGGTGCCGATGCTCGTGTAGTTCACGGTGTAGAGCACCATGTTGCGCTCTGTGAACTTCTGTTTGTTCTCAGGCTGTTCAAGATCTTTCTTGAGCTGGACCTGAGTCGGGTCTATGGAGCTGGGTGCAATCACGATCAGCGGGCGGAATTTGCCTTGATCCTGTTCCAGCGGGCCTCGGTTATCCGCAGCCAACAACGGCCCCGTAAACGCCATCAAGGTAGCCAGGGTCAGCGACCGGACGAGCATGCGTACCTCCTTCCAATTCCATGCAGAGTTTTTGAGTTTCATGTCTGCGACAGTCAATTTCAAGGATGATTCCTACGCGACTATCAGAAAGAGTAGGCCAGGACGCCCGTGACGCAAGGGCTCGAGGTGCTTCGAGGCTCATTGTTTCTTCTGATTGCCAAGGCTCACTCCTCAGGCCAATCCGGCCAGTGCCAGGCGAACACCGGGGCCACCTGCGGGTCGGCGTCCACCTGCGCCAGGGCCTGGGCGCATGCAGGGTGGGAGTGTCGCAGGACGTCGCGTCCCCCCTCCCAGCGGGACACCGCCGCCGCCATGATGCCCAGGGCATTGGGCAGCCCCTGCGGGGTAAAGAGTTGCCCGGCAAATTGCTCGGCAAATACCTGCCAGGTCCGGTGCAGTTTCTGCTGGGTGCCCGCGATCAGTTGCGCCTGCACCGTCTCGTCGGCGTCGGCGAGAAAGCGTTGCGGGTAGTCGATGATGGTGATCGCCGAGTAGCAGTTGGCGGCGATATACACCAGGCCGCGAATGATCTGCGCACGGTGACCGGACAGCAAGTCGCTGGCCGGATACGCCAGGCCCAGGTGGATCAGGATCGCCGCGCTTTCCGTCAACACGCTGCCGTCGGGCAGTTGCAGGGTGGGGATCTGCCGCAGCGGGTTGATCTGCCCAAGGGCCTCAATCCCCGCCCCATCACCCCAGGGGCTGGCATCGACCTGCTGCCACGGCACGCCGCAGCGTTGCAGGGCGATTTCGACGATGCATGAACCAGAACTCTGCGTGCCGTAGAGCGTGTACATGGGCATTGCTCCTGGAGACTCAGCGTCCAGAGTGAAACGTTTTCCCGGGGTTAAAACAAGCCCATCTGACCACCGACCAGGGTGCTGAAATCATCATCGACAAACGGCAGGATCGCATCGGCCACCGGCTGCAATTGCCGGGTGACGTAGTGGTCGTAGTCAATTGGCGCCTGGCGCACTTCCAGGGGCTCGGGGCCGTTGACGGTGATCACGTAGCGAATCCAGCCACCGTTCTGATACTGGCGTGGGCGGCCCTGGCGGTCGTTGTATTCATCCGCCAGGCGCGCGGCCCGCACATGGGGCGGCACGTTGCGCTCGTAGTCGCCCAGTTGCCGGCGCAGGCGTTTGCGGTAGATCAGCAGCTCATCGAACTCGCCACTGAGGGTGCGGCGCACGTAGTCACGCACATAATCCTGGTGGGGCTGGCGGTGGAAGATGCGCTGGTACAACTCCTGCTGGAATTGGCGGGCCAGGGGCGACCAGTCGCTACGCACAGTCTCCAGGCCTTTGTAGATCATCTCTTCACTGCCATCGGCACGGCTCACCAAGCCGGCATACCGTTTCTTGCTACCCTCCTCCGCCCCGCGAATGGTCGGCATCAGGAAGCGGCTGAAGTGGGTTTCGTATTGCAGTTCGAGGGCGCTTTGCAGGCCGAATTCGTTGTGCAGGCGTTCGCGCCACCATTGGTTGACGTGTTGCACCAGGTCCTGGCCGATGCGCGTGGCATCCTCCTGGGAATGGGCACTGCCGAGCCAGACAAACGTGGAGTCGGTATCGCCATAGATCACCTCATAACCCTGGGCTTCGACCAGTTCGCGGGTCTGGCGCATGATCTGATGACCGCGCAGGGTGATCGACGACGCCAGCCGCGTGTCGAAAAACCGACAGCCGCTGGAACCGAGCACGCCGTAGAAGGCATTCATGATGATCTTCAGGGCCTGGGACAACGGTGCGTTGTGCTCGCGCTTGGCCACCTCGCGGCCTTCGGAGACCCGCGCCACAATCGACGGCAGGCAATGCCGGGTGCGGGAAAAGCGCGCACCGCGAAAGCCTTCCACCGACTCGTTGTCGTCGGGGTGGCGCAGGCCTTCGATGAGGCCCACGGGGTCGATCAGGAAGCTGCGGATGATCGACGGATACAGACTTTTGTAGTCCAGCACCAGCACCGACTCGTACAGCCCCGGCCGCGAGTCCATGACAAAACCGCCGGGGCTGGCCTGGGGCGGCTTGTCCCCCAGGTTGGGCGCGACAAAGCCCTGGCGATGCATCAGCGGCATGTACAAGTGGGTGAACGCCGCCACCGAACCACCGTTGCGATCCGCCGGCAGGCCGGTGACGCTGGCCCGCTCCAGAAGAAACTTGAGCAGCTCGGTCTTTGCGAAAATCCGCGTCACCAGCTCGCAGTCCTTGAGGTTATAGCGCGCCAGGGCGGGCTTGTCCTCGGCGAACATGCGGTTGATCTCGTCCATGCGCTGGTAGGGCGTGGAGATCGACTTGCCTTCCCCCAGCAGGGTCTGGGCGACGTTTTCCAGGCTGAATGACTCAAAGGTCCAGGTCGCCGAGCGCAGGGCCTCGATACCATCAATGATCAGCCGGCCGGCAGCGGCGGCGAAGTAATGGTTGCGGCTTCCGTGCTCGCGCCAGGCCATGGCCTCGCCGCCACGGCCGAGCAGCAATGGCACGTTAAGGCGTTGGGCATGCTCGTGGAGGACCCGCAGGTCGAACTGCACCAGGTTCCAGCCGATGATCGCGTCAGGGTCGTGTTGCCCCAGCCACTGGTTGAGGCGCTCCAGCAGTTGGGCACGGCTGTCGCAGTATTCGAGCTTGAAATCCACCGCGCAGGTTTTGTTCGGCGGGCCGAGCATGTACACCTGGCGCTCGCCACAACCTTCCAGGGCGATGGAGTACAGCTCGCCGCGCGCGGTGGTTTCGATATCCAGCGACACCAGTTTCAATGCCGGGCGGTAGTCGGGCGCGGGCTTCATCTGCGCCTCCAGCAACATCCCGCCCTCGCCGGGGGTGCCGTCAAATGCCACCGGCGCGGTGATGAAGCGCTCCATCATATAGCGCTCGGGCGGGCGCACATCGCCTTCGTAGACATCCACGCCGGCCTGGCGCAGGCGTTTTTCCAGGTCCATCGCCTGGCGATGCTGACGGGTATAAAGGCCCAGGACCGGGCGGTGGTGGAAATCACACAGTTGCAGCGGGCGCAGTTCCACGTCGCGCTCGCCCTTGAGCACCCGTTGCGCGTGCTCGCGGTGGGCCAGCGGAATAAACATCACCGAAGGCTGTACCGGTAGACGGATATACCGCGGCCCCTGGTCGGTCGCCAGCCAGAAGCTGACCTCCGTGCCCGCCGGGGTGTCGCGCCAATGCCGGGTCAGGACAAAACCCTGCTGTAAATCCACCTTGCCGCACCTCAGGAATCTCTTTCAGGGCGCGATTCTACTCGGCATCCGCCATCAGGCCTTAATAGAAATTTCTGGCCTTCAGAAAAGTCATACATCACAAATCAGTTTGTGAAATATCATTTAGCATTTATTATCATTTGCACTGGAGTCGTATTCGCGCAGCGAGGAAGCGCAACGTTGTTGCCCCCTCTTTCCTCACACTGACGCTTCGCCGTCCGGATCGACCATGCCGACTTGTACTCGCCCGACCCTGCTCGCCCTGTGCTGCTCCCTGAGCTTCACGGCCCATAGCGCCCCTCAACCCGCCCCGCAGAATGCGAACGACAGTCAGGCTGGCCAGGCCCTGGAGCTGGGTGCGACCAGCATCAGCGCCGAGAGCATCATGCCCGGCTCCCTGCCCCCGGTGTACGCCGGCGGCCAGGTCGCACGCGGTGGGCAGTTGGGGGTGCTGGGCAACCAGGACATCATGGATGTGCCGTTCAGCATGGCCTCCTACACCGAACAACTGATCCGCGACCAACAGGCCGAGACCGTGGGCGATGTACTGCTCAACGATTCGTCCGTGCGCCAGGCTTCGGGTTATGCCAACCAGTCGCAATTGTTCGTGATTCGTGGCTTGCCACTGAATGGCGATGATATTTCCTACAACGGCCTCTACGGCATCCTACCCCGGCAGATCATGTCCACCGACGCCCTGGAGCGGGTGGAAGTGTTCAAGGGCCCGAACGCCTTTATCAACGGGGTAACACCCTCCGGCTCCGGCATCGGCGGCGGCGTGAACCTGCAACCCAAGCGCGCCGACGATGTACCTCTACGCCGCTTCAGCACCGATATCAGCAGTGAGGGCCGGATTGGCCAGCACCTGGATATCGGTCAGCGCTTTGGCGAGGACAATCGTTTTGGTGCGCGGGTGAACCTCTCGCAACGTGAGGGCGATACCGCCACCGATAATGAAAACCAGCGCTCCAAGCTGTTTGCCGCAGGCCTGGATTACCGGGGCGATGCATTACGCCTGTCGGGGGATTTCGCGTATCAGAAACAGCGCGTCAATGGCGGGCGCAACTCGGTGTTCCTCGGATCCTTGGTGACCCATGTACCCGACGCCCCGTCGGCCGACACCAACTACGCGCCGCGCTGGAGTGCGACCAATATTGAAGACACCCTGGGCATGCTGCGCGCCGAGTACGATCTGAACGACAACTGGACCGCCTACGCGGCGGGCGGTGCCAAGCACACACGGGAGATGGGCCAGTACTCCTCGGTGACCATCAACGACAACCTGGGCAATGCCCAGAGCAGCGCCTCGACCATCGCCCACGAAGAAGACAACAGCAGCGCCATGGCCGGCTTGAAGGGCAATTTCCAGACCGGGCCGGTGAGCCACCGCCTGAATTTCGGCCTGGCCGGGATCTGGACCGAGGCGCGCAACGCCTATGTGTTCGACAGCGCCAAGACCAGCACCAATATCTACAACCCGGTAACCGGCGCCGAACCGCGCCTGAACAACCCGCGCAACGCCCCTGGCACCGACTTCAGCGACCCGACCATCACCGCCAAGACCTTCATGCGCAGCGCGGCGGTGTCCGACACCGTGGGTTTTATCGATGATCGCTTGTTGGTCACCCTGGGCCTACGCCATCAGCAAATGGTGGTGCAGGGCTACAACTATATGAGCGGCAGCCGCACGGCCAACTACGATCAGTCGATCACCACACCGGTGTACGGCATTGTGTTCAAGCCTTGGGAGCATGTGTCGCTGTATGCCAATCGGATTGAAGGTTTGGCCAAGGGCCCGACCGCGCCGGAGAAATTAGGTATTCGCACGGTGACCAACGGTGGCCTGGTGTATGCCCCAGCACGCTCCAAGCAGATCGAGGCCGGGGTCAAGGTTGACATGGGCACCTACGGCGCGACCCTGGGCGTGTATCGCATCGAGCAGCCCGGCGCCGGCTACACCCAGATCATCGATGCCACCACCGCACGCTTCGTGCGTGAGGGCGAGCAAATCAACAAAGGCGTGGAGCTCAACGTATTCGGTGAACCGCTGGCCGGCCTGCGTTTGCTCGGCGGTGTGACGGTGATGAAAACCGAGCTCAAGGGCACCCAGAACGGCGCCAATGACGGCAACCGCGCGATTGGCGTGCCGTCGTTCCAGCTCAATGCCGGGGTGGATTGGGATGTGCCGGGCCTGCAAGGCGTAACCCTCAACGGGCGCCTGCTGCGTACCGGCGGGCAGTACGTGGATGCCGCCAACAAGCTCAGCTTGCCGGCCTGGAACCGCTTTGATCTGGGCGCACGCTACAACTTCAAAGTGGACCAGCGCGACGTCACCCTGGGACTGACCGTGGACAATGTGGCCAATACCAAATACTGGCAATCGGCAATGGGCGGCTACCTGACCCAGGGCGATCCACGGGTGGCCAAGCTGTCGGCGAGCATCGAGTTCTAACCGGCACTTTACTCAAGGCAGCAAAGGTCAAAGGTGGGAGCTGTCGAGCCCGGCGAGGCTGCGATGGCGGTGGGTCAGTCACCATCAATGCTGGCAGTGCCGCCGCCATCGCAGCCTCGCCGGGGCTCGACAGCTCCCACAAGGGATCGGCGGTGCCTCCAAAGTTGAGTCAACAGCATATGTCCAATGTGTGAGGGGCAGATGATTGGACAGTCCCGCCCCAACTGCGTAGTTTTCACAGACCGCGCACAAGGACTCTGGCATGGCCCCCGATCTCACTTCCATCGAGCTGTTCCTCAAGACGGTCAAGCTCGGCAGCCTGTCCCGGGCGGCCGAGCATTCGCACCTCTCGCTGTCTGCGGCCAGCCGGCGCCTGTCGTTGCTGGAGCAACACTTCAAGGTCGCCCTGTTGCACCGCTCCTCCACCGGCGTCTCGCCCACGGCGGCCGGCGAGGTGTTGGCCGAGCATGGGTTGACGATTTTGCGCGCAGTGGATGTGATGCACGCTGACCTCGCCGACTACGCCAAGGGCGCCACCGGCCGCGTGTGCCTGTATGCCAACAGTTCGGCGATGAGCCAGCAACTGCCCAGCCAATTGACCCAGTGGAACGCCCAACATCCCGGTATCCGCCTGGATATCCGCGAGGAGCGCAGCCGTGAAATCCTGCAGGCGGTGCGCGATGGCGTGGCCGATGTGGGCATCGTCACCACCCAACCGGGCGGCGAGGACTTGCGCTTTGCCCCTTACTGCCAGGACCGCCTGTGCCTGCTGGTGCCCGATGATCATCCGTTCAAGATGCGCCATGCGCGCTTTGTCGATTTGCTGGGCTATGACTTCGTCGGCCTGGAGGACAACGCCGCCATCACCGCGCTGATCACCGAAGCCGCCGCCGCGATTGGCATGCCGTTGCGCCTGCGGATCCAGGTGCGCAGTTTTGAAGCCGTGTGCCGGCTGATTGCCGCCGGGCAAGGGGTTGGCGTGCTGCCCCAGGGCGCGGTGCAGATCTTTCGCAAGGAAATGGCCTTGCGCTTTATCGAAATCGACGACCCGTGGGCCGACCGCCAGATGTACCTGTGCATGCGCCAGGAACAGCCTTCTCCTACAAGCCTGGCGTTATTCGACTACCTCGCTGCCCGCCACTGCGCCTAACCGCGAGCCTTCGAATTTTGCGAAGGCCACTTCCATAATCAGCAATTCCCCCACCGTGGCACCTGTGCCAAGAATGTCCCCGCCTCACTGACAACAACAAGAACAGGAGACACGGCGTGTCCAATTCCACGACCAGTACCCCCCATCGGATTGCCGTGATTCCCGGCGACGGTATCGGCCGCGAGGTAGTGCCCGAAGGCCTGCGCGTACTGCAGGCGGTCAGTCGGCGCTTCGGCATTGCCTTTGAGTTCGATCACTTTGCCTGGTGCAGCGAACACTACCTGGCCCACGGCACCATGATGCCGGATGATTGGGCCGAGCAGATCGGTAGCCATGACGCGATCTTCTTCGGCGCCGTGGGCGCCCCGGACATCATCGCCGACCATACGGCGGTGTGGGAGTCGCTGCTGAAGATCCGCCGGCAGTTCGACCAGTACGTCAACATTCGCCCGGTGCGCCTGATGCCCGGCGTGCCCTGCCCGCTCGCCGGCCGTGTGCCGGGGGATATCGACTTTATCGTGGTGCGCGAAAACACCGAGGGCGAATACTCCAGCGTCGGCGGGCGGATGTGGGAAGGCACGCCGCGTGAGATCGCGGTACAGGA
This sequence comes from Pseudomonas sp. WS 5410, assembly GCF_012985645.1. NCBI lineage: Bacteria > Pseudomonadati > Pseudomonadota > Gammaproteobacteria > Pseudomonadales > Pseudomonadaceae > Pseudomonas > Pseudomonas sp. WS 5410. The sequence continues at coordinate 61,474 of NZ_JAAQWS010000027.1, forward strand.
GTCGATCTTCTCCCGCGAAGGCGTGGACCGGGTGGTGGACTATGCCTTCAAGCTGGCCCAGCAGCGACCGCGCAAGCACCTGGTGGCCGCCACCAAATCCAACGGTATCTCCATCACCATGCCGTTCTGGGACGAGCGGGTGAACCTGATCGCCCAGCGCTACCCAGACGTCAAGACCGCCAAATTTCACATCGACATCCTCTGCGCACACTTTGTGCAGCACCCGGACTGGTTTGACGTGGTGGTGGCCTCCAACCTGTTTGGCGACATCCTCTCCGACCTCGGCCCGGCCTGCACCGGCACCATCGGCATTGCGCCGTCGGCCAACCTCAACCCCGAGCGGCGCTACCCGTCGCTGTTCGAGCCGGTACACGGTTCGGCACCGGACATTGCCGGGCTGGGCGTGGCCAACCCCATCGGACAGATCTGGTCGGCCGCATTGATGATCGAGCATCTGGGCAATGGCGACCCGCTTTACCAAGAGGCCGCAGCAGCCATTGTCTCAGCCATCGAGACGGTGCTTGCGCAAGGCCCGCGCACCCGGGAAATGGGCGGCAGCGCCAGTACGATTGAAGTGGGCGTGGCCATCGCCGAATGCATCGCCGGGAACAGGAGCTGAACATGATCAACGCACATTACATCGCCAACCAATGGCAAGCCTCGACATCCCTGGAAGACATCCCGGTGATCGACCCCAGCAGTGGCGAAACCTACTCCAGCATCGCCCGTGGCACCGCTGCCGATATCGACGCCGCCGTCAGCGCCGCGCGCCTGGCCGTGGGTGAGACCTTCGACGGGCCATGGGGCTCGTTGTCGGCACTGGAGCGTAGCCGCCTGCTGGCCAGGCTGGGCGCAGCGGTGTTAGCGCATCACGAAGAGCTGGCGCAGATCGAGGCGCGGGACACTGGCAAGGCGCTGAAAGTGGCACGGGCCGATGCCACCGCCCTCGCCCGTTACTTCGAGTATTACGCCGGCGCGGCCGACAAGTTGCACGGCGAGACCCTGCCCTATCAAAACGGCTACACGGTGCTGACGGTGCGCGAGCCCCATGGGGTCACCGGGCATATCATCCCGTGGAACTACCCGATGCAGATCTTCGGGCGCAGCGTCGGTGCGTCCCTGGCGGCAGGCAATGCCTGTGTGGTCAAGCCGGCGGAGGATGCCAGCCTGTCGTTGCTGCGCCTGGCGCAGATTGCCGCCGAGGTGGGCTTCCCGGCCGGCGCGATCAATGTGGTGACTGGCTACGGCTACGAGGCCGGCGCGGCGTTGTGCAGCCATCCGGGGATTGATCACATTTCGTTTACCGGTTCCACCACGACCGGCACGGCGGTGTCCAAGGCCGCTGCTGAGCGGCACTGCCCGGTGACCCTGGAGCTGGGCGGGAAATCGCCGCAACTGGTATTCGCCGATGCCGACCTGGACGAAGCCTTGCCGGTGCTGGTCAACGCCATTGTGCAGAACTGCGGGCAGACCTGTTCGGCGGGCAGCCGGTTGTTGGTGGAACGCAGCATCTATGAGGCCCTGGTGGAGCAACTCAGCCAGCGCTTTCGCGAACTGCGCACCGGGCCTTCGGCGCTGGACCTGGATATGGGCCCGCTGATCAACCAGAAGCAGCAACGCCAGGTGCGTGAGTTCGTGCGCGAGGCCGAACAGGCCGGGATCACCGTAGCCGCCCGCGGCCAGGTGGTGGCCGAAGCCGGCAGTGGCGGCTACTTCCAGGAAGCAGTGCTGTTTCGCGATGTGCCGCCCGACAGCCGCCTGGCCCGGGAGGAAGTCTTCGGCCCGGTGTTGGCCGTGATGCCCTTTGACGATGAAGCCGAGGCCATCCGCCTGGCCAACGGCACCGAATTCGGCCTGGTCGCCGGCGTGTGGACCCGCGACGGTGCCCGGCAGATGCGCCTGGCGCGCAAGCTGCGCTGCGGCCAGGTATTCATCAATAACTACGGGGCCGGCGGCGGGGTTGAACTGCCCTTCGGCGGCGTCAAGGCCAGCGGTTATGGCCGGGAAAAAGGCTTCGAGGCCCTGCTGGGCTTTACCACCTTGAAGACCATTGCGATCAAACACGGCTAAGCCATTACAACAACAAGAAAGGAGCACACTCCATGCGTCTAGCAAACAAAGTTGCCATCGTCACCGGCGCCGGCTCCGGGTTTGGTGAAGGCATCGCCAAGACCTTTGCCCAACAGGGTGCGCGGGTTATCGTCGCCGACATGAACGCCACCGGCGGCCAGCGGGTGGTCAATGAGATCGCCGCCAGCGGCGGCCATGCCCATTTCGTTGAGGTCAATGTGGCCAACGACGAAAGCGTGGGCGCGCTGCTGCGCGCCACCCTGGAGCAATTCGGCGCTCTGGATATCGTCATCAACAACGCAGGCACCACCCACCGCAACCGGCCGATGCTGGAAGTGGACGAGGCCGAGTTCGACCGGGTGTTCGCGGTCAATGTCAAAAGCATCTTCCTCAGCGCCAGGCATTTTGTGCCGCATTTTCGCGGCCAGGGCGGCGGCGTGTTCGTCAATATTGCCTCGACCGCAGCGATCCGCCCGCGCCCGGGACTGGTCTGGTATAACGGCAGCAAGGGTGCGGTGGTGGTCATGAGCAAAACCATGGCGGCGGAGCTGGGGCCGGACAATATCCGCGTCAATTGCGTGAACCCGGTGGTCGGCGCAACCGCGTTGCTCAGTGAGTTCATGGGCGTGCCGGACACCCCGGAAAACCGCCAGAAGTTCATGGCGACCATCCCCCTGGGACGTTTTTCCACCCCGCAAGACGTGGCCAATGCCTGCCTGTACCTGGCCTCGGACGAAGCGGCCTTTATCACCGGCACCTGCCTTGAAGTCGACGGTGGGCGCTGCGTGTAACTCAACGACCAAAGGGATCGGAGTCGATATGTGTGACTTACATAACAAGAACGAACCGAACACCAGGCAATTACTCGAAGGCCTGCCCAAGAACTGGGGCAAATGGGGACCGGACGATGAAGTCGGCGCCCTCAACTACCTGACCGAAGCCGAAGTACTGCGCGGTGTCGCTTCGGTGCGCCAGGGCAAGACCTTCACCCTGCAAGTGCAGATCGGCCATCCGGGCGGTGACCCGATGTGGCCGGCGCGCAACCCGTCGATGCGCTTCAATACCCTGGATCACAGCCACTATCACTTCGGCAAGCAACCCGAAATGACCGGCGGCGCGGCGTATTGCGACGATGTGATCTTCATGCAGTTGCAAGGCTCGACCCAGTACGACGCCCTCGGGCATGCCTGGTACGACAATCAACTGTGGAACGGCTACGACGCCATGAGCACCGTCGGCGGCATGGCCAAGGCCAGTGTGCTGGCGATTGCCGAGCGCGGCGTGGTCGGGCGTGCGGTGTTGATCGACATGGCCCGCCATCGCGGCAAGAAATACCTGGGCCGTGGCGAAACCTTCAACCACCTGGACTTGCTGGCCGCCGCCAAGGCCCAGGGGGTGACCATCGAAAAACGCGACATCCTGATCATCCGTACCGGCTCCATGGGCGCGTTCTACGAGTATGGCAAAACCGAGTTCTTCAAGGACCTGGTGGAGCCTGGCCTGACCTACAGCCGGGAACTGGTGGAGTGGTTCCACGCCATGGAAATCCCCAACCTGGTGACCGACACCATCGCCAATGAGGTGATCACCGATCCGGTGTCGGGGGTGCAGATTCCATTGCATTGCGCGCTGATGCGCAACCTCGGCATCGCCTTTACCGAGATCGTGCTGCTGGAGGATCTGGCCGCCGATTGTGCCGACGACGGCCAGTGGAAGTTCCTCTACACCGCCGCGCCGTTGAAGATTGTCGGTGGCAGCGGCGCGCCGGTGAATCCGGTGGTGATCAAGTAGCTCACCAATCGTAGGACACGGCCAGGGACGCGGTGCGCTCCTGGCCGTAATAGCAGCCAAAGGAGTAGTTGCAGGACGAGACGTACTCGCGGTCAAACAGGTTCTGCACGTTGAGGCTGGCTTCGGCCCCCTTGAATGTGGGGCTGACGCGGCTCAGGTCGTAGCTGACGGTGGCGTCAAAGACCACGAACGACGGGGTCTTGAATGTGTTGGCCGAGTCGCCGTACTTCTTCCCGGTATACCGCGCACCACCGCCTACGGTCAGGCCGGCCAGGGCATCGCTGGCAAAGTGGTAGTCGGCCCAGGCACTGGCGCTCCACGGCGCCTGCGCCTCGCTGCGGTTGCCCTCGTCGCCGTAGTTGCTCTTGGTATAGATCGCGTCCAGGTACGACAGCGCACTGATCAACTCCACCTGGCCAAACCGGGCCTTGCCTTCAAATTCCACGCCCCGCGAGCGCACTTCGCCCTCCTGCAACTGGTATTCGCGATAGATCAGATCGCCGGTCAGGACGTTTTTCTGTTTGATCTGGAACACCGACAAGGTCAGCAGCGACTGGTCGTTGGGCTGGTATTTGAGGCCTGCCTCATACTGCTCGCCCTCCACCGGTTTATAGGCGCCGCCGCCACGCGCCGGGGCCAGCCGGCCGACGCTGGGCAGAAACGACTCGGCATAACTGACGTAGGGCGCCAGGCCGAAGTCGGTGAGGTAAGTCAGGCCGACGCGACGCGTGAGCTGCTTGTCTTTCTGCGACACCGTGCTGTGGTCCAGCAGGTCGCGATTGATCACTTCGGCCCAGTCTTCACGCAGGCCCATGGTGAGGATGAAACGGTCGAACTTGATCTGGTCCTGGGCATAGAGGCCGGTCTGCTTGACCGTGTTGTTCCACTTGGTGGTCAGTTGCGGCTGGCCAAAGGTGTGGTAGTTGGACGGCTGGTAGAGGTCGATGATTTCTGCGCCGTAAAGGTTGTAGCCCTGATATTTACGGGTGAACTCGCGGTGATCGAAGCCCACCAGCAAGGTGTGTTCCAGGGCACCGGTGGCGAACTTGGCCTCCAGGTTGTTATCGAGGGTGTAGGCGCTGTTGTGTTGGCGCCAGTCGAGCTTGGTGCGGCTGGCGCGGGTGTCGTCGGTGCTGCCATCGGGCAGTTCGACGAAACGGTTCAGGTAAAAACCTTTGTAGCGGTCGTTGACGTCGGTAAATCGCGCGGTCTGGTGGTATTCCAGGTTGTCGTTGAAGGCATGGGAGAAGTCATAGCCCAGCACATACTGATCGCGAATATAGTTGTTCCAGTCGGAGTCGCCGAGGAAGGTATCGCGGTCGATATGCTGGCCTTTGGAGTTGCGGTACAGGGTGCCGATGGCCGGCAACGCCTGGTAGTCGGCCAGGGATTTGTCACGTTGGATCTGCGCATAGATCGTCAGGGCAGTGTCATCCGTGGGCGCCCAGGTCAGGCTGGGGGCCAGCAAGGTGCGGCTGTCGGTGGCATGGTCGACCATCTCGTTACCGTCGCGGACCAGGCCGATCAGACGGTAGCTCAAGGTTTTTGCCTCATCGAGGGGGCCGCTGAAATCGAGGGCGCCATTGACCCGGTCGTAACTGCCCACGCCAAACTTGACCTGGTGCCGGGCTTCAGTGGTGGGCCGCTTGGACACCAGATTGATCATGCCGCCCGGCTGGTTCTGCCCAAACAGCACTGAGGCCGGGCCCTTGAGCACTTCAATGCGTTCCAGGGTGTAGGGATCGATCTGTGGCGCACCACCGAGGCTGCCGGCGTAAGGCAGATAAGCGCCATCGAGATACAACAAGGTGGGCGCGAAGCCACGGCTGGTCAGCTCGTCGGCGATGGTGTTGCGATCGGTGTAGCCGTTGGTGTCGACGCCTGGGGTGTAGCGCAGGGACTGGGTCAGGTTGCGTGCGCCCTGGACCTTGACCTGGTCGGCGGTGACCACGTTGACGGTCTGCGGGATCTCCAGGATCGGTGTATCGGTCTTGGTGGCCGTGGCGCTGCGAGTGGCCACATAGCCATCCACCTGGCCCCAGGCATCTTCCGCGACCAGGCCGGTGACGGTGGTGGCGCCAAGGTTCAAGGCGCCGCCTTCGGGCAGCAGGTACAGGCTCCAGGTGCCATTGTCGGTGACGGTCAGGCCCAGGCCGCTGCCGGTCAGCAAGTGTTGCGCAGCCTGTTCGGGGCTGTATTGGCCCTGCAACGCCGGCGCGCGGCGGCCTTGCAGCAAGGCCGGGCTGACCGACAGCGTGCGTCCGCTTTCCCGCGACAGCCGGCTCAGGCTATCGCCGAGGGCTGCAGCGGGCAGATTGAAATATTGCTGGGTGCTGGCGGCCGTATCGGCCAGGGCGGCCACGGGGTGGCCGACTACAGCCAGGGTTACGGCCAGGGTCAACAGGCAGGGACGGATCATCGAGGGTGCCATAGGGTGAGGATGCTCATTGTCAGGTTGGCGTTCCCTAACCTTGACTCGCGAGATCGGCGACCCCCTCACGCTGAGTGAAAATAATTCCCATTGGCTGCTCAGCGCACGTCAATCAGGGTCAACCAGGGGCCGTAGTGACTGATGCGCAGAGGGAAGGTCTGGGCCAGCGACTCCAGGGTTTGCTCCGGATCATCCAGTGGGTACACGCCATAGACGCGTACTTTTGCGGCTTGCTCACTGACCCGCAGCACGCCCCGGCGATACGGCCGCAGGGCGTCGATCAGCAGGCCCAGGGGCTCATCACGGATATCCACGCGACCGTCGCGCCAGTCCGTGCGGCTGCGTACCGAGAGCGGTACCGGGCGCACATCGACATCGCTGAACCACGCGGCCTCCCCCGCCTCTACACGGCGCTGGCTGCCGCCGAGCGTGGTGACCTGGACGCTGTGCAATTGCACCGAGGTCAGGCTGCCGGTGGCCTCCTGGCGCACCATGAATTGCGTGCCCAGGGCCTGGACTTCGCCCTGGGCGGTGGCGATCACAAACGGCCGGCGCGGGTCGGCGGCGACGTCCACGAACACTTGGCCCTCACGCAGGCGCACCAGGCGACGGCTGTCACTGAAGTGGATGTCCACCGAACTGCGGGCATTGAGACTCAGGCGGCTGCCATCGGCCAAAGCGAAAGTCTTGCGCTCACCGGTGGCGGTGTGGCGGTCGGCCCACAGGCCATTGAGCGGCTGGGCGCGATCAAAGATCGCCGCACCGCTGACACCGAACAACACCAGGGCCAGGCCACCGCGCAACACCTTGCGCCGCGATTCGGAATCCGGCGTCGCCAGGGCCTGGGTAACGGCGCGCAATTGGCCGGGACTGCGGGCTTCGACGCGCTGCAAATCAGCAATCGGCTGCTGCAGCAAACTGCCCACACGCTGCCAGGCAACGGTGTGCTGGGGGTTGGCCCGCAGCCAGGTTTCGAAGGCTTGGCGCAGCACAGGGTCGTCATCCCCAGCCTCAAGGCGTAGCAGCCAATCCACGGCGGCGCGAGTGGTGGCGTCCACCTTGGGGTAACTCATGTCAGGTCCGCCGACTCGGCCAGGCAATGCAGGAAAGCCCGGCGCAGATCGCGCTCTACCGTGGCCAGCGACACGCTCAACTGCTGGGCGATGACGGGCTGCGACAAGCCTTCGAGGCGATTGAGCATAAAGATTTGCCGGACACACGGCGGTAGGCCGTTGAGCAGGCGGTCGATGCTTTCCAACGCTTCGCGCACCAGGGCCAGGTCTTCTTCCGAAGGGGTATAGGCGTGCGGCAACTGCGCCAGGCTGTCGAGGTAGGTCTGCTCCAACCGCTTGCGCCGCCAGAAGCTGAACAACAAGCGGCGCGCCACGGTACTGAGAAACGCGCGGGGCTCATCGAGTTGATGGAGCTGGCGCGCGTCCAGAATGCGGATAAACGTGTCCTGGGTCAGGTCCGCCGCATCTTGCGGGCACTTGAGCTGACGATACAACCAGGCGCGCAACCAGCGATGGTTGTCGTCATAAAGCGTTGCCAGAAGGACCTTGGGATCGGTAGGAGTAGACACGCGGGCAGCCAAGCACGTTAATGATAATTCATCTCATTATCTGCGCAGACTGCGGCTAAATGCAATTGCTTATCTACCCAGCGAAACCTCGCCCAAGACAGCTTGACGATACTGGCGTTAGACACGAGGGTCGCCCGATGTCTTGGCCGGCGTGGCGTACTGCGGTTTCAGGTGGCCTTGTTGATCGAGCAACCAGGCATCCATGATCTGGCGCACCACCGGGCCTGCCACGCGGCCGCCCGCCTCGCCGTTTTCAATCATCACTGAAATCACGATCCTGGGGTGCTCGGCCGGGGCGAAACCGACGAACAATGCGTTGTCGCGGTTGCGCTCGCGGGTCTTCAGGCGGTTGTAGCGCTCGCCCTGCTTGATTGCCACCACCTGCGCGGTACCACTCTTGCCCGCGATCCGGTACTGCGCACCGGCGGCCGACGCCCGGGCAATCCCGCGCGGGTCGTGCATCACCATTTGCATGCCGTGGTTGACCTGATCCCAGTCGCGCGGGTTCTTGAGGACGATATTGGGCATAGGGTTTTCGTCCGCTGGCGGCACGCCGTCGATGGTTTTAGCCAAGTGCGGGCGATTCCACACGCCCTTGTTGGCGATCAGCGCCGTGGCCTGGGCCAGTTGCAACGGAGTGACCTGCATGTAGCCTTGGCCAATGCCGAGAATCACGGTTTCACCCGGGAACCAGGGCTGGCGACGGGTTGCACGCTTCCAGGCCTGGGACGGCATCAGGCCGGCGGATTCTTCGAACATATCCAGGGAGACTTTCTGCCCGAGACCGAATTCGGCCATGTAGTCGTGCAGGCGATCGATCCCCAGCTTGTGGGCCAGGTCGTAGAAGTAGGTGTCGTTGGAACGCATGATGGCGGCGTCCATATCTACCCAGCCATCACCACTGTGGTTCCAGTTGCGGTATTTGTGATCAAAGTCCGGCAGTTGGTAGTAGCCGGGGTCGAAGACCCGGGTCTGGGCGGTGACCACGCCGCTGTCGAGACCGGCGATAGCCACTTCCGGCTTGATCGTCGAGCCCGGCGCATACAAACCGCGCAGCACCCGGTTGAACAAGGGGCGATCGAGGGAATCATGCAACGCGGCATACTCCTTGAAACTGATGCCGGTGACGAACGAGTTGGGATCGAAGCTGGGTTTGCTGACCATCGCCAGGACTTCGCCGGTTTGCGGGTCGAGGGCCACGACTGAACCGCGACGATCACCCAGGGCTTCTTCGGCGGCTTCCTGGAGCTTGATATCCAGGCTCAGGACGATGTTTTTGCCGGGGACCGGGTCGGTATGCTTGAGCACCCGCAGGACTCGGCCCTGGGCATTGGTCTCGACCTCTTCATAACCCACATGGCCGTGCAACTGCGACTCATAGAAGCGCTCGATGCCGGTTTTACCAATCGACTGCGTGCCACGGTACTCGACCGAATCCAGCTCCTTGGACTCTTTCTCGTTGATGCGCCCCACGTAACCAATGGAATGCGCAAAATGTGCACCCAGTGGGTAGTGCCGCACGAATTGCGGCTCGACCTCCACGCCGGGCAGGCGGAATTCGTTGACGGCCAGTATGGCAATCTGCTCTTCAGTCAGCTCATAGAACAACGTCACGGGCACGAACGGGTGGCGCGCTTGCTTCAGGGCCTTGTCGAAGACGGCGCGGTCTTCGGCTGGCAGGTGCAGCAGAGCGATAATCGAGTCCAGCTCCCCTTTCAGGTCAGTAGCCCGTTCGCGGGTGATGGTCAGGTTGTAACTGGGACGGTTATCGGCCAGGACCACACCGTTACGGTCATAGATCAAGCCGCGAGTCGGAGTGATGGGCAGAACATGGACACGGTTGTTTTCGGAGATGGTGGAGTGATAGTCGAACTCCACCACTTGCAGGAAATACATGCGGGCGACCAGGGCGCAGGTGATGCCAAGCACCAGTATTGCGCAGGCCAGCAGGCGCTTGTTGACCAGACGGTGCTCTTTTTCGTGGTCTTTGATCGGTATGGCTTCGGGCATTTCTACAGCATCTCGTTGAATAAGGGCGATGCCGCATCCTGCGGTAGAAAAGTCGGTCCCTGGGAAAAGCTGCTGCACCATACCAAATATGACGAAACACTTTGTATTGAATTGACCGAAGGGTAATTGAGGTGGGTAGCGGCAGAGTTGCGGGTTAGTTTTTACGCGCGCCTTTTCGACCGCCCAAAACAAAACCCCAACTGCTTTCGCAATTGGGGTTTCGGAATTTAATCTTGACGATGACCTACTCTCACATGGGGAAACCCCACACTACCATCGGCGATGCATCGTTTCACTACTGAGTTCGGGATGGGATCAGGTGGTTCCAATGCTCTATGGTCGTCAAGAAATTCGGGTACTGAGTCGTGACCAGATGGTCTCGCTTCAGCAAATTGGGTATGTGACAGCTTTCGGTGTTTTGTGAGATTCGAACTTTCGGTTCATTTCGTCTTCACACACCGCAATCTGATGCTTTTGCTTGTTTCCAAGTCAAGAGTAGTCAAAT
>NZ_JAAQWS010000028.1:0-63973 GCF_012985645.1 Pseudomonas sp. WS 5410
CAGGCATTGCTCCGTGGGCCCGCCGCGATCGGCCATCCCTGGCCGTGTCGCGGCTACCCCGGCATCCATGCCGGGGTGCCCACTGCGCAATACCTGCCTGCGGCCATCGTGGTTTAACGGGGCGCCTGAGATCAAGATCAAAAGCCAGATCAAAAACAGAGCAACAGCAAAGCCAGAGCGGGAAGCTGCATTCCCCTGTGGGAGCTGGCTTTGACGATCAGGTCGGCTGTCAGGCCGCCTCGCTTTGCTTTTGATCTGAGGCGCCCCGTTAAACCACGCTGGCCGTTATCCGATTTTGATTTGGGGGGTAAACCGGCAGGACGCCGGTTTAGCCGCGCTGGGCCATGGATGGCCCATCGCGGCGGCCCCCCAAATCAATGTCGGATGACGGGCACACCGAGCCTAGGCGAGGTGCCGAGTGGTGGGGCAAGAGCCCTTTGCTTACTTTGGGGCTTTCCAAAGTGAGCCGCCGTAAGGGCGGAACCAATAGCCGCCGTAACCGCAGCAACGGATATGTACACAACCCCGCCATCACCGACAAGCCAGCTCCCACAGCAGTCCACGCATGCCCCAACGAATATGCCTGCGCCGAGCTCAATGTCGCTACAGCATGGCCAGTTACTTGGGATACAGCGGCGGCAAGCTGGTGCTGTCGGCCACCGGCGCCTGTTCGCGCTCGGCCATGGGAATGGCCTTGATCGCCCGCCACAGCTCCTCACCCTGCCAATACTGGCCGGTTTCGCTGTAGAGCGCGCCGTTCAGCCCATCCAGGGCATCGGACAAGGGCACAAACCGCGCCGCCATGTCCGCCAGGGTTTCCGGTTGTTGGCGTGCCCAGGCATCCAGCGCCTGGCGTGTGGCCTGGGGGTCATTGGCCTGGCTCGCGCGCTTGAGGTCGTCGAGCAAGGTGCGGGGGCTGGGCCCGGTCTGGGCGGCGCGCTGGATTGCCGGGCGGGAGCGGGCCCGCCACCACAGGCCGAAGCCGAGCAGGGTGGTGCCGGCGAGGAGCAGGCTGGTAAGTTGCCAGATCCACAGGCGGCCATCGTCCGGTGCGGTGATTACGGTGGGGGTGGCCGGGGTGTCGACCACCAGGCTCGGGTTGACCGCCACTTGCAGGGTGCGGGCCGGCAGGCTGGTGCGTTCCAGATGGTCTTCATGGGTGTTCCACCACACCACCTCCACCGCCGGCAGCTCCAGGGCGCCGGCGCGGTTGGGCACCAGGGCCTCGCGGTCTTCGCGGCTGCCGATCACCCCGCGCTCGCTGCTCTGGTTGCTCAACACCGGCTGGTCGGGGTAACGCCGCAGGCCGGCGATTTCGGTGCTCGGCAGCGCCGGTAACTGGGCACTGGCCAAGCCTTCGGCCTTGAGGGTGAGGATGCGGGTCAGGGAGTCGCCGACCTGCACGTTCGTAGGTTCCGGGTTCCAGCTTTCACCCAGGCTCAGGCTGCGCGCCGGCAGCCAGGGGGCGTCTGCGGGGTACAGGGCCGGCTTGGGCTTGACCGTCAGGGGGATTTCGGTGGAATTGACATGCAACAGCTTGCCGGGCCTGGGTGCCTGGGGCGTGGTGCCCTGGGCCGGGCGCGGTTCGACTTGGGTGGCACTGAATATTTGCGCCGGGATCAGCAGTTGCCCGCTGTGTTGCGGGTAGATCCCATAGCGCATTTCGATCACGCCGTGGCGCACGCCGTTGATGACTTTTTCATAGGTGCGCGAATCGCCCACCTGCTCGACCCGCGCGTCAGACAACTGCAACGGCGTCAGGCTGCTGTCGTCATACAGCGCCACCGAGTGGTAGATGCGCACCGTCAGCAGGGCCTGGGCCTGCACATAGACGCTGCCCTCATCGAGGCTGGCTTCGATGAATACCGGTTCCAGTTGATTGTCACTGTCCTGGCCCAGGGTTTCGTCCACTTGCAGGCTGATCGCCTGGGTCTTGAGTTCGCCCAGTTGCAGCGGCGGGATCACCACGGTGCCGGTGGTCTTGGGCTGCAAGGTGATGATCCAGCGAGTGGTGGCGTGGTTGCTGCCGTCAAGGGTGGTGAGTTGGTTGATCTGGCGGGTGCCACGCACGTCGAACAGCGGGTCCAGGGGCGCCAGGTCCGGCTTGCCGAACTGGGTGACGTCGTTGGACTCGATTGTCAGCTCCACCGTTTCCCCGGAATTGACGCGGCTGCGGTCGATACTGGCGGCCAGGTCGGCCGCCTGGGCGTGACCGGCCCACAGCGCTAGCAATAAGACAAAGGGGGTGCAGCGGCTCATCGAGTCTTGTCCTGATTTTGTTGCTGTTCGTACCAGAATTTGCGTCGCAACAACTCGCCGGGGTTGTCCGGGATCTGTCGCAGCCACTGTTCCAGGGCCTGGCGGTGCTCCTCGTCGAGGTTGCTCTCGGTGGGGCGCAAGGGCGGCGTCGTGGTTTGTTCGTCGCCCAGTTCGCTGCCGGGTACTTCGTTGTTGCCGGCAACGGGCGGGGTGCCGGTTTGTGTGTCAGCCGTGCCTGCCTGGCCCGCGCCCTGGGGCGATTGTTCGCCGCCGTTGGCCTGTTGGCCGCTGTCGCCCGGTTGTGCAGTTTGGCCGGGTTGGGTGGATTCGTCATCCTCGTTTTTTTCCGGTGCGGGCGGCTCAGGTTCTGGCTCTTCCAGCAGCAGGCTCTCGACAAGGGCTTTGTTTTTCAGGGCGGGCTGCAAGTCCGGCTGGGCTTCCAGGGCTTGCTCATAGGCGTCTATCGCGGCTTCCAGCTCACCGGTGCGGGCCAGGGCATTGCCACGATTGTAGTGGGAATAGGCATCACTGCCTTCGGCAAAACGCCGGGCCGCCTCGGCATAGTTGCCCGCCTCGTACAGGGCGACACCCTGCCATTGCGGGTTTTCAAAGTGTTCGGCGGCTTCGGCCGGGCGTTTGTGCTTGAGCAGGTACTGGCCCTGTTGATCGGGGCGCAGCCATAGGTCGTCAAAGCTGAACGCGTAGCTCGGCTGCGGCGCGGCCAGGAGCAGCAACGGCAGGCAGAACAGCCAGCCACGGCGCCCGGCGCAGGCGGCAAGCAGCAGCAAGGGCAGCAATAGCCAGTAACCCTGGTCGGCCCAGGTGTCCAGTTGCAGGCGCTGACCGTCGTCGCGCAGGTTTTGCGGGCCGTCCAGCAGGCCCAGGCCACGCAGGTCCTTGTCGTCCAGGCGGGCCTGGCGATAGCGGCCGCCCATTTCGCTGGCAAAGGCCTTGAGCGTCGGGCTGTCCAGGCGCGGGATCAGGATCGCGCCTTGTTCGTCCTTGAGGAACTCGCCACTTTCCTGGGTCACTGGCGTGCCTTCGCGGCTGCCGATGCCGAGGATCGACAGGCTCGGCGCCTGGCCTTGCAGCAGCAGGCGAATGCCCTGGCGTTCCTGCTTGGACAGCGACGAGCCAATCAACAACAGGCGACCCTGGCCCAGGCCGCCGTGCTTGAGCAGGCCCAGGGCTTTTTCCACTGCCAGGTCGGCACGATGGCCGGCCTCGGGCATGATCGACGGGCGCAGGGCTTCCAGCAGGTTGCGGCTGGTGGCCAGGTCGTCGGACAGTGGCACCAGCGTGTGGGCGCTGCCGGCATACACGACGATGGCGGTCTGCGCATCGCTGCGCGCCTGCAGCAGATCCACCAGCTTGCGCCGCGCCTGCTCCAGGCGGTTGGGCGGGCTGTCGGTGGCAAGCATCTCTGGGGTCAGCTCCAGCAGCACCACCAGCGGGTCGGCGGGCTTCTGGCTGATCTGTTCGACCCGTTGCCAGCCGGGGCCGAGCAAGGCCAGCACCGCCAGCAGCCAGGCCAGGCCCAGCAACAGCCATGGTGACTTGCTTTCCCGGCCATTGCCGCCACTGAGCAGGGCGGCGTGGAAGGCCGGCGGCAGGATCATCTGCCAGCGCCCGGCGCGTTTTTGCCGGTGCCACAGTTGCCACAGCAACCAGCCGAGGACGGGCAGCAGCAATAGCCACCAGGGGCGGAACCAGTGCGGCCATAAAGCGATCATCGACGCCTCCGCAAGCGCAGGCGTTTAAGGCGTTGCCGCCATTGCGGGTGCTGTTGCAGGAAATGGCCCTTGGTCGAGAGTTTGTTGAGCAGCCGTTGCAGGGCGTTGTCCGGCCAGCGTTCCTGGATCACCAGCAGCAGGCTGAGAAACAGCGCCAGGGCCAGCGGCCCGCTATACAGCGCCTGGGTCGGGCGGGCCTGGGTTGGTTGTTGCGCCACCGGCTCCAGCTGGTCGAGGGTTTGTTTGATCGCTTGCAACTCGGCGCCGTCATGGGCGCGGAAATACTGCCCGCCGGTGGTCTGGGCGATGGCCTTGAGCGCCGGCTCGTCGAGGTCCAGGCTGGGGTTGAGGCCGAGCATGCCCAGGCTGCCGGTCTGTTCGGGGCTGGCGCCAATGCCGATGGGGTAGATTTTCACGCCTTCTTCGGCGGCCAGGCGGGCGGCGGTCAATGGGTCGATTTCGCCGCCATTGTTGGCCCCGTCGGTGACCAGGATCAGCACCCGGCTTTGTGCCGGGCGTTGCCGCAGGCGTTTGAGGGCCAGGCCAATGGCGTCGCCAATCGCGGTGTTTTTCCCGGCGATGCCGATGCGTGCCTCATCCAGCCAAGTGCGCACGGTGCGCCGGTCGAAGGTCAGCGGTGCCTGCAGGTAGGCCTGGCTGCCAAATAGGATCAGGCCAACGCGGTCGCCCTCGCGGCTTTCGAGAAAGTCGCCAAGCAGGTGCTTGACCAGGCTCAGGCGGCTGACGTCTTCGTCCTGCCATTGCATATCGGGGAAGTCCATGGAGCCGGACACGTCCACCGCCACCAACAGGTCGCGGCCGCTGGCGGCAATCGGCAACGGTTCGCCGAGCCATTCCGGGCGGGCGGCGGCGGTCAGCAGCAACAACCACAGCACCACGAACGGCGCTTGTTGGCGCCAGCCTGGCAGGTTGATGCGCGCGCGGCGCCGGGCCAGGCCTTCGAGGTCGCCCAGAAAGCTGACTTTCAAGGCCGGCTCGCCGCTGTCGGCCACCGGCAGGATCAGCCGCATCAGCCAGGGCAGGGGCAGCAGGGCAAAGACCCACGGCCAGGCGAACTCAAACATGTTTGCGAATCCAGGTGTCGACCGCTTGCGTCAGGCCGGCGATGGCCTTGTCGTCGAGCTTGCATTCGGGTTTGTAGGCGCCCTCGACGAGGACCATCCAGCGCGTGAGGCCGGCGGCCGGGCAGCGGTTGTCGAGAAAGGCCAGCCATTTGCGCCCGTTGAGGGTGTGGCTCTGGCTGTAGGGGTAGTCGTTGCGGCACAGGCGCTTGAGCAGGCCGTTGAGCTGCTGCAGCCAGGCGCCGGCCGGTGCGCCGTCGTAGGGCTTGGGCATCAGCGCCAGTTCCGCGAGGGCGGCAATACGCAGCGGGTCCAGGGGCTGTTCGGCCCGGGCCAGGGGGCGTTTGCTCGGCAGGAAGCGCCGCAGCCGCCACAAGCCCCAGCCCGCCAGGGGGATCAGCGCCAGCAACAGCCACCAGCCCGGCGCCGGCGGCCAGAAACCAATGGCCGGTGGGGCGATCAGCGGTTGCAACTGGTCCAGGCTGCTCATGGCTTTTTCACCGGGCGTTGCGGGTTGAGGTATTCGCGCAGTTGCTCGACCATTTCGCTCTGGGTGCTCAATGGCATCAGCAGTACCCGCAGTTTTTGCGCGAGCAATTCCCAGCGGGCGATGCGTGCTTCGGCCTGGGCCTTGTAGGCCTGGCGCAGCTCGAAGTTCAAGGTGTCGATTTCCAATTGCGCGCCGCGCTCGGCGAAACGCAGCAGCCCGGCGGCGGGCAGTGCGTGGTCCAGCGGGTCTGAGACCGGCAGCAGCAACAGGTCGCAATGGCGCGACAACAGGCTCAGTTGCTGCTCCGCGCCCTCGGTCAGGGCGCGCTCGTCGCAAATCACAATCACCAGGCTGCCGGGGCGCAGCACTTCGCGGCCTCGGCGCAGGGCCATGCCCAGGGCGTCGGCTTCGGGGCGGCTCTCGGTGTTGAGGCTCTGGTTGACCCGTACCAGGCGGTTGAGCAGTTGCAGCAGGCTTTGCTTGCTGCGCCGGGGCTTGATTTCGTAGTGCTCGTTATCGCCGAACACCAGGCCGCCGACCCGGTCGTTGTGGCCCAGCGCGGCCCAGCCGATGAGGCTTGCGGCCTGGGCGGCGAGGACCGACTTGAACATCAGCCCGGAGCCGAAAAACAGCCGGCAGCTTTGCTCCACCATGATAAAGATCGGCCGTTCGCGCTCTTCGTGGAACAGCTTGGTGTGGGGCTCCTGGGTGCGGGCGGTGACGCGCCAGTCGATGGTGCGCACATCGTCGCCGGCCTGGTACACCCGCACCTGATCGAAGTCCACGCCGCGCCCGCGCAGTTTGGAGTGGTGCAGGCCGATCAACGGGCTGCGCTGGCTGGGCGTGGAAAACAGCTGTACTTCGCGCACGCGATGGCGCATCTCGATCAATTCGCTGAGGCTGACATGGATCCCGTCGTCGGCATTCATGGAGATCAAGCGACGGCTACGACGTCGAGAATACGCTGCACCACGCGGTCCTGGTCGATGCCGGCCGCTTCGGCCTCGAACGACAGAATGATGCGGTGGCGCAGTACATCGAACAGCACCGCCTGGATATCTTCCGGGCTGACAAAGTCACGCCCGGCCAGCCAGGCGTGGGCGCGGGCGCAGCGATCAAGGGCAATCGAGCCCCGGGGGCTGGCGCCATAGGCAATCCACTCGGCCATTTCCGCGTCGAACTTGGCCGGGGTGCGCGTGGCCATGACCAGTTGCACCAGGTATTCCTCCACGGCGTCGGCCATGTACAGGCCGAGGATTTCCTTGCGCGCGGCGAAAATCGCCTGCTGGCTGACCCGCCGCTCGGGCTTTGTCTCGCCATTCAGCGCTTCGCCACGGGCCTGTTGCAGGATGCGCCGCTCCACGGCGGCATCGGGGAAGCCGATCTTGACGTGCATCAGGAAGCGGTCGAGCTGGGCTTCGGGCAGGGGATAGGTGCCTTCCTGCTCGATGGGGTTCTGCGTGGCCATTACCAAAAACAGCGGCGACAGCTCGTAGGTGCTGCGCCCGACGCTGACCTGGCGCTCGGCCATGGCTTCGAGCAGGGCCGACTGGACCTTGGCCGGAGCACGGTTGATCTCGTCCGCCAGCACCAGGTTGTGGAAGATCGGCCCTTGCTGGAACACGAAACTGCCGGTTTCCGGACGATAGATCTCGGTGCCGGTGATGTCGGCGGGCAACAGGTCGGGGGTGAACTGGATACGATGGAACTGTGCTTCGATCCCTTCGGCAAGCTCCTTGATGGCCTTGGTCTTGGCCAGGCCGGGAGCGCCCTCTACCAGCATATGGCCGTCGGCGAGCAGGGCAATGAGCAAACGCTCGATGAGTTTTTCCTGGCCGAGAATCTGCGTAGAAAGAAAGGTTCGCAGCGCGAGCAGCGCTTCACGATGTTCCATCAAAGACGGTTCCTGGAAAGATGAGCCTGGGGATTGGGAAAAATGCCAAGGCCTGGGGGGCCTACTTTAATGCATTGGAGGGGCTGGCGACTAATGAACCAGGGGGTATTTTTTTGCGATCTGTAGGAAAGGTCTGAGGTTTTTGGCGTTTATAAGGGTCTCATCGCGGGCAAGCCCGGCCTCCCACAGGTGGGGGCGGGCTTGTCGGGTCGCCGCATTGCCGCGATGGCGATTTAGCAGGTGCCCATCAAGGCGTGCGGATATAAGTGCCAGTGCCCTTGAGAATGTTCTGCAGGGTTTCTTCTACCTCGGCCAGGTCCGCCTCAGCGGTACCGTGATTGATCTGCAGGTGGTCGCTGCCGCCCAATGCGTCCTTGTCCGCCGCACCGATTTCCACCAGGAGGGTGGTCGCGCTCAGGGTGATCTTCAAGCCTTCCAGGGTCGAAGGCTCGTAGTCCCAGGTCAGTTCAACTTCGTCCTCATCTGGATAACGCGACAGCATGAACATCTCGCCATGGGTACCGTGGCAGCAGAGCATGGCCATGTTGTCTTCTTCGTCGTCGCAGGGGGTGGCGAGCAGGTGGGTGGTGGTCAGTTGCATGTAGAGTCCTGTCTGGAAAGGCGGCTTCAAGGCCGGCAGGCCTTGATTCTGCCATTGCATCGGGCTTTGTGTCGGCTTTTGTATCAAGCGGGCATCAGGTTTTGGAGGCCCAGGCACTGATTGCGCTGCTTAACGGTTTAAAGGCATTCCCCAAACCACTGGTGAACACAGGAAGAAGGGTTTTCACGGAACCTTCGCCAATGAGCTTGTCTGCCCCAGGGCGCCTGTGGATATAGCTGTCTATGCCAATGCCGAGTTGCGCGGTGCCCACCGCTGTGCTTGTGGCCGTCAGGGCAATGCCCAGCGGCGGGAAAGCGATTCCGAGTGGGGCTAAAAGAAGTAGCCCATATTTTGCCCAGTTCAAGTACTTGAACGCAGTCTTTGCGTTGACGTCGCGATTGAGGACGAATTGAAAACGAGTGGCGCTTTTCAGGTCTACCTCGGTGCGATGCTGGAGTTCCTCGAATGAACTTCCCTGGACAACCTGGCCATCGAATAGGCCACCCTCGTCAAAATAACCGAGCTTTTCTTGCGTGGAGGCAGGAAGGTCACCGTTAAGTACATCGCGGGTGTTGTCTACGAGTGCATCAATGCCTTTGGACAGGAATTCATTACCGAGGTCTTCGGGGCGGAAGTAAAGTTTGAAACTTTCGACGAATTGCGGATCTTTCATTTGCTCGGCCAGCCATTTATTCATTTCTTTCTTGGAGTCGAAGCCTTTCAACGGAGACGCCTGGCCAGGTAGATACAACAAGACCCTGCCGGTGGTCTTATCCTGGGTGTAAAAAGCGCGCATGGGGAAACCTTTGAATGTGAGGAATTTGGTTTCCAGATTCGGGTCAGCCTTGTAGGGCTGTGTCAGGTCATTTTGATTAAGGGATAGGTAACTTTTGTCGGCCGGCATGCCCGCGACACCCATGGCAATCTGGCGATCGTTTTCGGTAAGAGACTTGTCATGGTGTTGAACGTGTGACGCTTTCAAAAACGCGCCTCTCGCCGCTTCGGAGTAGGCATGGCGGGAGTTGCCGTTCCAGTAATTGTTAAGGTACTGGTCATAAGGGGATTTATAACTGTTATCCCATACCATCTGTTTGAACTCAGTTGCCGGGATATCGACCCTCTTGCTCGCATCATAGGTATTCGCAGACCCCTGTTGCGGCTCCGTGTAAATCCCTTGAAAGTGGCTGGTGAACCCCGTCTCATTTGGGCGCGGGAACCTACCAAAGGCGTCAGGCTTATCTGTATGTTTTGAACTTTTCCTTATTTCAAAAGGGCCGTCCTCTTTTGAACGTATCGCCCCGTGGAAGTCAGGCTCTTCCTGCTGGTTGAGCCTCGCTGCCTGAGTCAGGGATATTTTTTGAACAATGACCCCGCTGTAAGGTGGGGTATTGGTGCGGTGATCATACTGAATGCTCACTAAGTAGGTATTATCGGGGTCAATATCTTTACCGAACTTTTCCTTTATCTGACGCTTTACTTCCATGGATGTAATTTCATCTGCCGTCTTGGGCTGCTTGTACTGGCTGATGAGTTGTTCGACGGCCTTGTTGCTGGATAGGGGCGCTTTGAAATAGGGCGCCGGAAAGTGCGGCGTGGAGGCAGCGGGGGCATTGTCCGAACTTGATCGTGCAGTGGGCTGGAAGAAAGAGCCACGGTTCCCACCGGGTGGGACGTTAAGGGAGGAAGAGTGTACGTTCAATTGAGCCTCGTTGAGTGGTAATAGGGCCTTTATGGGCATGACTGCCTACGCACACTAAGTGACTGAATTTTGAAATACGGTTCCTGCGTGGAGCTGGGAATTAGATTGTACGAGTGTATGAATATTTACCTGTCAGCACTCTCGCCGAGCCTGCATGGCCGCCCACTTTCAATCGCTAGCCACCCCTTGACTGGCGGGAGGGGTTGCTCTTGGTGCAACCGCCCATTGCCGGGTGTTGACCGAATATGTCGCAGTGCAGTAAGCAGCCTGCTCGCCGCACTCGTTAAGCTGCGCAACGGGTGTACCTTCTGCGTGACTCTGGCCTGCCCGTCGTGTCGTCATCCGCCGGTGGTGCATCCAGTGGACGTCGAATGTGACCTCAGGGTCTTGTCCAGCTTCACCCACCTGTCACCCTGATTCGTCTATGGTGCTTATCATCAGCACCTGCGAACAGACATGACGGCCTCCCCATCAGGGGACAACACGCGACGCTTCCATCAATAACAAGCCCAAGCGGAGTACCACAGATGGCGTTCTTCACCGCAGCCAGCAAAGCCGACTTCCAGCATCAACTGCAAGCGGCACTGGCGCAGCACATCAGTGAACAGGCACTGCCACAAGTGGCGCTGTTCGCTGAACAATTCTTCGGCATCATTTCCCTGGACGAGCTGACCCAGCGTCGCATGTCCGACCTGGCCGGTTGCACCCTGTCTGCCTGGCGCCTGCTTGAGCGCTTTGATCACACCCAGCCGCAAGTGCGGGTCTACAACCCCGACTACGAACGCCACGGCTGGCAGTCGACCCACACTGCGGTCGAGGTCTTGCACCATGACCTGCCGTTCCTCGTGGATTCGGTGCGCACTGAGCTGAACCGTCGCGGCTACAGCATCCATACCCTGCAAACCACCGTACTCAGCGTGCGCCGTGGCAAGAAGGGCGAGTTGCTGGAAATCCTGCCCAAGGGCACCCAGGGCGAAGACGTCCTGCAAGAATCCCTGATGTACCTGGAGATCGACCGCTGCGCCAACGCCGCCGAGCTGAACGTCCTGAGCAAGGAACTTGAGCAGGTACTGGGCGAAGTGCGGGTGGCCGTGGCTGATTTCGAGCCGATGAAAGCCAAGGTCCAGGAGCTGCTGGACAGCATCGACAACAGCCCGTTGACCATCGACGGTGAAGAAAAGGCCGAGATCAAGAGTTTCCTGGAATGGCTGGTGGGCAACCACTTCACCTTCCTCGGCTATGAAGAATTTGTGGTACGTGACGAGAAGGACGGCGGTCATCTGGAATATGACGCCAACTCCTTCCTCGGCCTGACCAAACTGCTGCGCGCCGGCCTCACCGCTGAAGACCTGCGCATCGAAGATTACGCCGTGGCCTACCTGCGCGAGCCGACCGTGTTGTCGTTCGCCAAGGCCGCGCACCCAAGCCGTGTACACCGTCCGGCTTACCCTGACTACGTGTCGATCCGCCAGATTGATGCTGATGGCAAGGTCGTCAAGGAATGCCGCTTCATGGGCCTCTACACCTCCTCGGTGTACGGCGAAAGCGTGCGGGTGATTCCTTATATCCGCCGCAAGGTCGCGGAAATCGAGCGCCGCTCGGGCTTCCAGGCCAAGGCGCACCTGGGCAAGGAGCTGGCCCAGGTGGTTGAAGTGCTGCCCCGCGACGACCTGTTCCAGACCCCGGTGGACGAGCTGTTCAGCACCGTGATGTCGATCGTGCAGATCCAGGAACGCAACAAGATCCGCGTGTTCCTGCGCAAAGACCCGTACGGCCGTTTCTGCTACTGCCTGGCCTACGTGCCGCGCGATATCTACTCCACCGAAGTGCGCCAGAAGATCCAGCAAGTGCTGATGGATCGCCTGAAAGCCTCGGACTGCGAATTCTGGACGTTTTTCTCCGAGTCCGTACTGGCCCGTGTCCAGCTGATTCTGCGGGTCGATCCGAAGAACCGCCTGGATATCGACCCGCTGCTCCTGGAAAAAGAAGTGGTGCAGGCCTGCCGCAGCTGGCAGGACGACTACGCGAGCCTGGTGGTCGAGAGCTTCGGCGAAGCCCACGGCACCAACGTGCTGGCGGATTTCCCGAAAGGCTTCCCGGCAGGCTACCGCGAGCGCTTTGCCGCGCACTCGGCCGTAGTCGACATGCAGCACCTGTTGAACCTGACCGAAGCCAAGCCACTGGTGATGAGCTTCTACCAGCCTTTGGGCCACGTGACCGGCCAGCAGGAATTGCACTGCAAGCTGTACCACGCTGACACCCCGCTGGCGTTGTCGGATGTACTGCCGATCCTCGAGAACCTCGGCCTGCGCGTGCTCGGTGAGTTCCCGTACCGCCTGCGCCACGCCAATGGCCGCGAGTTCTGGATCCATGACTTTGCGTTCACCGCCGCCGAAGGCCTGAACCTCGATATCCAGCAGCTCAACGACACCCTGCAGGATGCGTTCGTGCACATCGTCAATGGCGATGCCGAGAACGATGCATTCAACCGCCTGGTACTGACTGCCGGCTTGCCATGGCGTGACGTGGCGCTGCTGCGTGCTTATGCCCGTTACCTGAAGCAGATCCGCCTGGGCTTCGACCTGGGTTACATCGCCAGCACCCTGAACAACCACACCGACATCGCCCGCGAGTTGACCCGGTTGTTCAAGACGCGCTTCTACCTGGCGCGCAAGCTGACTGCCGACGACCTGGAAGACAAGCAGCAGCGCCTGGAGCAAGCGATCCTCAACGCCCTGGACGATGTGCAGGTGCTTAACGAAGACCGGATCCTGCGGCGCTACCTGGACCTGATCAAGGCCACCCTGCGCACCAACTTCTACCAGGCGGATGCCAACGGCCAGAACAAGTCGTACTTCAGCTTCAAGTTCAACCCCCACGCTATTCCCGAGTTGCCCAAGCCAGTGCCGAAGTTTGAAATCTTCGTCTACTCGCCGCGGGTCGAAGGCGTGCACCTGCGCTTTGGTAACGTTGCCCGTGGCGGCCTGCGCTGGTCCGACCGTGAAGAAGACTTCCGCACCGAAGTGCTGGGCCTGGTGAAAGCCCAGCAGGTGAAGAACTCGGTGATCGTGCCGGTCGGCGCCAAGGGCGGCTTCCTGCCGCGTCGCCTGCCATTGGGCGGCAGCCGGGACGAGATCGCGGCCGAGGGCATCGCCTGCTACCGCATCTTCATTTCCGGTCTGTTGGACATTACCGACAACCTGAAAGACGGTGCCCTGGTGCCGCCGTTGAACGTGGTCCGCCACGACAACGACGACCCGTACCTGGTAGTGGCGGCCGACAAAGGTACCGCGACCTTCTCCGATATCGCCAACGGCATCGCCATCGACTACGGCTTCTGGCTGGGCGATGCGTTTGCCTCTGGTGGTTCGGCCGGTTACGACCACAAGAAAATGGGCATCACCGCCAAGGGCGCGTGGGTCGGTGTGCAGCGTCACTTCCGTGAGCGCGGCATCAATGTGCAGAAAGACAGCATTACCGTGGTCGGCGTCGGCGACATGGCCGGTGACGTGTTCGGCAACGGCTTGTTGATGTCCGACAAGCTGCAACTGGTCGCGGCCTTCAACCACCTGCATATCTTTATCGATCCAAACCCGAACCCGGAAACCAGCTTCATCGAGCGCCAGCGTATGTTTGAGCTGCCGCGTTCGGCCTGGTCGGACTACGACACCAGCATCATGTCTGAAGGTGGCGGGATCTTCTCACGCAGCGCCAAAAGCATTGCCATCTCGCCCCAGATGAAAGAACGCTTCGACATCCAGGCCGACAAGCTGACCCCGACCGAGCTGCTGAACGCCTTGCTCAAGGCGCCGGTGGACCTGTTGTGGAACGGCGGTATCGGCACCTACGTCAAGGCCAGCACCGAAAGCCACGCCGATGTCGGCGACAAGGCCAACGACGCGCTGCGCGTCAACGGCAACGAGCTGCGCTGCAAAGTAGTGGGCGAGGGCGGTAACCTGGGCATGACCCAGCTGGGTCGCGTGGAATTCGGCCTCAATGGCGGCGGTTCCAACACCGACTTTATCGACAACGCCGGTGGTGTGGACTGCTCCGACCACGAAGTGAACATCAAGATCCTGCTCAACGAAGTGGTGCAGGCTGGCGACATGACCGACAAGCAACGCAACCAGTTGCTGGCGAGCATGACCGACGAAGTCGGCAGCCTGGTGTTGGGCAACAACTACAAGCAGACCCAGGCCCTGTCCCTGGCGGCGCGCAAAGCCTACGAGCGTGCGGCCGAGTACAAGCGTCTGATGAGCGACCTGGAAGGCCGCGGCAAGCTGGACCGCGCCATCGAGTACCTGCCGACCGAGGAGCAGCTCGTCGAGCGCGCCGCGAGCGGCAAGGGCCTGACCCGTCCGGAACTGTCGGTGCTGATTTCCTACAGCAAGATCGACCTCAAGGAAGCGCTGCTCAAGTCCCTGGTACCGGATGACGACTACCTGACCCGCGACATGGAGACCGCGTTCCCGCCGAGCCTGGTGGCCAAGTTCGGCGAGGCCATGCGTCGCCACCGCCTCAAGCGCGAGATCGTCAGCACCCAGATCGCCAACGACCTGGTCAACCACATGGGCATCACCTTCGTGCAACGCCTCAAAGAGTCGACCGGCATGAGCCCGGCGAACGTGGCGGGCGCCTATGTGATCGTGCGCGACATCTTCCACCTCCCGCACTGGTTCCGTCAGATCGAAGCCCTGGATCACCAGGTCTCGGCTGAAGTGCAACTGGCGCTGATGGACGAACTGATGCGCCTGGGCCGTCGGGCTACCCGCTGGTTCCTGCGCAGCCGTCGCAACGAGCAGGATGCCGCGCGTGATGTGGCGCACTTCGGTCCGCACTTGGCGGCGTTGGGCCTCAAGCTCGACGAACTGCTGGAAGGCCCGACCCGCGAAGGCTGGCAGAACCGTTACCAGGCCTATGTCGAAGCCGGTGTGCCTGAGCTGTTGGCGCGCATGGTTGCCGGCACCACGCACCTGTACACCTTGCTGCCGATCATCGAGGCTGCTGACGTTACCGGTCAGAGCGCTGCCGATGTGGCCAAGGCCTACTTCGCCGTGGGCAGCGCCCTGGACTTGCCGTGGTACCTGCAGCAGATCAGCGATCTGCCGGTGGGTAACAACTGGCAGGCCCAGGCCCGCGAAGCCTTCCGCGATGACGTGGACTGGCAGCAACGGGCGATCACCATCAAGGTTCTGCAAATGGCCGATGCGCCAGAAGACATGGAAGCCCGCGTGGCCCTGTGGCTTGAGCAGAACGCGAGCATGGTCGAACGCTGGCGCGCGATGATGGTGGAAATCCGGGCTGCGGTCGGCACGGACTACGCCATGTACGCGGTGGCCAACCGGGAACTGCTGGACCTGGCCATGAGTGGTCAAGCGGTGCTGTAATCGGCTGCTAGCGCGTTAAAACAAAGCCCCGTCTCGCGAGAGACGGGGCTTTTTGTTTTCACTCGATTCAATGTGGGGTGTATGCAAAATTTGCTGCCCCTGGTGCCCCTTGTGGGAGCGGGCTTGCCCGCGATAGCGGCTGTCCAGTCACTACTTCTGGCAACTGACCCACCGCCATCGCAGGCAAGCCAGCTCCCACATTTGATTTGTGGTGGTGCCAACATTCTCTGCCCCGCGCAGATCCCCTGTGGGAGCGGGCTTGCTCGCGATAGTGGCAGTCCAGTCACTACTTCTGGCAACTGATCGACCGCCATCGCAGGCAAGCCAGCTCCCACATTTGATTTGTGGTGGTACCAACATTCTCTTCGCCAGTGAGGTCCCCTGTGGGAGCGGGCTTGCCCGCGATAGCGGCAGTCCAGTCACTACTTCTGGCAACTGATCCACCGCCATCGCAGGCAAGCCAGCTCCCACATTTGATTTGTGGTGGTACCAACATTCTCTGCGCCAGTGAGGTCCCCTGTGGGAGCGGGCTTGCCCGCGATAGCGGCAGTCCAGTCACTACTTCTGGCAACTGACCCACCGCCATCGCAGGCAAGCCAGCTCCCACATTTGATTTGTGGTGGTACCAACATTCTCTGCGCCAGTGAGGTCCCCTGTGGGAGCGGGCTTGCTCGCGATAGCGACAGTCCAGTCACTGTTGCTGGCAGCTGACCCACCGCCATCGCAGGCAAGCCAGCTCCCACATTTGATTTGTGGTTGTACCAACATTCTCTGCCCCGCGCAGATCCCCTGTGGGAGCGGGCTTGCTCGCGAATGCGGCAGTCCAGTCACTGTTGCTGGCGGCTGACCCACCGCGATCGCAGGCAAGCCAGCTCCCACATTTGATTTGTGGTGGGGCCAAAATTCTCTGCCCCGCGCAGATCCCCTGTGGGAGCGGGCTTGCTCGCGAAAGCGGCAGTCCAGTCACTGTTGCTGGCGGCTGACCCACCGCGATCGCAGGCAAGCCAGCTCCCACATTTGATTTGTGGTGGTGCCAACATTCTCTGCCCCGCGCAGATCCCCTGTGGGAGCGGGCTTGCCCGCGATAGCGGCAGTCCAGTCACTGTTGCTGGCGGCTGATCCACCGCCATCGCAGGCAAGCCAGCTTCCACATTTGATTTGTGGTGGGGCCAAAATTCTCTGCCCCGCGCAGATCCCCTGTGGGAGCGGGCTTGCTCGCGAAAGCGGCAGTCCAGTCACTGTTTCTGGCAACTGATCTACCGCCATCGCAGGCAAGCCAGCTCCCACATTTGATTTGTGGTGGTACCAACATTCTCTGCGCCGCGCAGATCCCCTGTGGGAGCGGGCTTGCCCGCGATAGTGGCAGTCCAGTCACTGTTGCTGGCGGCTGACCCACCGCCATCGCAAGCAAGCCAGCTCCCACAGTTGAATCTCCATTGGCTTACGAGAGTTGTGCTTGCAGATGATCCAGATGTTGGGTCATCAGGCTTACGGCCGTGCCCCCATCCCTGCGCTCCAGTGCCTCGATCATCGCCGACTGCTCACGCCAGGTCCCGGCGAACGTTCCCTGTTGCGCAATGACCAGCGAGGTCAACGGCACCAGGCTATTGAGAAACTGCGCCAGTGGCCGATTCCCCGCAATGCTCGCCAGCAATAGGTGAAACTCGCCACACAGGCGGATGGCCGGGCCTTGCTGGCCCTGTTCGACGCACGCCCGTTGGCGCGCCACCAGTTCACGCAAGCGCCGCACCTGGCCGGGGCTGGCCTGTGCGCACGCCAATTGCACCACGGTCACTTCCATCAAGCGCCGCGCCTCGAGAATGTGTTGCACCTGCTGCGCATCGGGCGCCGCCACCTGGGCACGCAGGTTGGGGCGCAGGATGATCACTTGCTGCTCGGCCAGGCGCGCCAGGACCCGGCGCAGTACGCTGCGGCTGACGCCAAATTGTTCGGCCAGGCCTTCTTCGGTAAAGCGGCTGGTGGGCACGATGCGCTGTTCGAGGATGGCATCGAACAGCCGTGGGTAGAGGTCATCCACCGAGGGCCGTTTACCGGGCACCAGGCGCATGGGGGGCGGGGCGGTGACAACGTTAGTGCGTTGCAGGGCATGAGCGCTCATGGCCAGCCTCCAGAGTCAGTTGCCGAGATGGTCGTCGGGAATGTTCAGGGCGGTCCCCATGCGCTGGCCTTCGTTGAGGATATGGCGGCGCATTTCGGCGCTGGCCTGGG
Organism: Pseudomonas sp. WS 5410; assembly: GCF_012985645.1. Classification (NCBI taxonomy): domain Bacteria; kingdom Pseudomonadati; phylum Pseudomonadota; class Gammaproteobacteria; order Pseudomonadales; family Pseudomonadaceae; genus Pseudomonas; species Pseudomonas sp. WS 5410. The sequence goes on from NZ_JAAQWS010000028.1 coordinate 17,375, forward strand.
CGCTGTTCTTGCTGCGGATCGCGCGCACCACCGCTTCGTTTTCCTGCAGGCGCTCGGCCAGGTGTTCGGGGGAGTTGCGCAACACCTGGGCGCTTTGCTTGAGGGCGTTGCTAGTCTGCTGCACCACGTTCTGGAAGATCGGGTTGGAGGTCAGGGCGAACAGTTCTTCGTGGAAGGCGATGTAGGCGTTCATCCCCGCTTCACTGTCGTTGGCGTCCAGGGCTTCGCGCATGTCCATCAGGGTCAGGCGCAGTTGCCCGATTTCCTTGCTGGTGATGGACTGGGCCACCAGGCCGACGATAAACGGCTCCAGGGTGTAGCGCAGTTGCAGGATGTCGGCGAGGCTGGCGTCGGCCACGGCATCATGGGCTTGGGGCTCGTTGACGCTGGTTTCCAGCACGACCACACCTTTGCCGGGCATCGAGCGCACCAGGCCGAGGGTTTCCAGGACGATCACGGCTTCGCGCAGGCTCGGGCGGCTGATGCCCAATTGTTCGGCCAGTTCGCGCTGGCCGGGGAGCATTTCGCCACGCCGCCATTGGCCTCGGGCCAGGGCGGCGCGTAGTTTTTCTACGACTGAATTGACGACGGTTGAGGTGCTGATCACGCCGGGCTCCTTATGTTGCAAACACAAACGGTAAAAATGGCGACGATTAACGGTGGGAGCGAGCAAGCCCGCTCCCACACTCGATCTGCGCTAGAACTCCTGGTGAGCCGGCAACACCGGCTTCTTGGCCTGGAACGCATACCCTTGCTGCCCCTCCAGCACCTTGTTGGCCCGTTGCAGATCAATGTCCTTTTCCCAGCGGGCAATGGCCACGGTCGCCACGCAGTTGCCGATCAGGTTGGTCAGTGCACGGCCAATCCCCATAAACCAGTCCACGGCCAACACCAGCACCAGGCCCACCACCGGGATGGCGGGAATGGCGGTGAGGGTCGCGGCCAGAATCACCAGGGCTGAACCCGGTATGCCGTGGGCCCCCTTGGAGGTGATCAGCGACACCAGCAGGATGGTCAGCAGATCGGTCATCGACAACGGCGTACCGGTGGCGTTGGCGATAAACACAATGGCCAGGGTCAGGTAGATCGAGAAACCATCGAGGTTGAACGAGTAACCGGTGGGGATCACCAGGCCGACGGTGGAACTGCCGATGCCCAGGTGCTCCAGTTTACGCATGATCTGTGGCAACACTGCATCGGATGACGCGGTGCCCATCACGATCAGCAGCTCTTCGCGCAGGTATTTGAGCAGCGGCAGCATGCGCAGGCCCGACAGGCGCATCACCGCGCCCAGGATCAGCGCGACAAACGCGATGCAGGTCAGGTAGAACAGACCCACCAGGCTGCCCAGGTGCTGTAGCGAATCCAGGCCATAGGTGCTGGTGGTAAAGGCGATGGCACCGAATACGCCGATGGGCGCCAGGCGCACGATCATGCCCATGATGCGGAAGATCACATGGCTCAGTTCGTTGATCAGTCGTGAAATGCCCGACGCCGCTTCCCCTACCAGGTTCAGCGCACTGCCGAACAGCACCGAGAACAACAGCACTTGCAGTACGTTGTTGTCGGCAAAGGCGCCGATCACCGAGTTGGGGATCAGGTCCATCAGGAACTGACTAGTGCCCTTGATATGTTGGCCACGATCCGCCAATTCATTGAGGCCGGCGGAAGACAGCTGTTCCAGATGGATATTGGCCCCGCTACCGATCCCGGTACTGAAGGCCAGCACCAGGCCCAGTACTAGGGCGATGGTGGTGAGGATTTCGAAATAGATCACCGACTTGAGGCCGATGCGCCCGACTTTTTTCAGGTCGCCAGCACCGGAAATGCCGCTGACCACCACGCAGAACACGATCAGGCCGATCAGCATCTTGATCAGCTTGATAAAGCCGTCACCCAGGGGTTTGAGTTGTGAGGAGAATTCGGGAAGGGCCAAGCCGCACGCGATGCCGAGCATCAGGCCTATGACGACTTGCAGGAAAATCGAACGCGAGCACCATCTGAGCATGGGAAGGATCTCTATTCGGTGCCCTGGTGGGTCCAGGGCTTAATTGTTGTGGTCTTACCGGTAAGTCCAGTGCGCGGCCAGTCTACGCTCGGTTTTTTGCAAACTACAAGGGGGGGAGGGGCTGTTTAGGTTGTCCGGTCTTACCAGTTGCTCGGTAACCGTGATGCTTGAGCGGTTGGCGGTCTGGAAAATTTTTCGCTTATCATCCCCGGCTTGGCTGCTGAGGTGATGCATGGACAAGCCTGGACTGACAACCGATGAAACGGGACTGACCCGTTGTACATGGCGAACGGCCGCTGCCGAGTACCCCGATTACCACGATCACGAATGGGGTGTACCGGTTGCCGATGATAGGGCGCTGTACGAGAAAATCTGCCTGGAAGGCTTCCAGGCCGGCATGGCGTGGATCACCATTCTGCGCAAGCGCGAGCATTTTCGCCGGGCGTTCGAGGGTTTTGATTTTCGCCGGGTGGCGCAGTACACCGAGCAGGATATCCAGCGCTTGATGGCCGACCCTGGCATTGTGCGCAACCGGGCGAAAATCCTCTCGACCCTCAACAATGCGCGCAGGGCCTGCGAGCTGGTGGATGAATACGGCTCGCTGGCGGCCTGGTTGTGGGCATTCGAGCCGGCGGCCGACGAGCGCCCGGCGGTGGTGGACATGGCCTATTGGACGGGCAACCCGACGTCGCCGGCGTCGGTACGCTTGTCCAAGGCCTTGAAGAAGCGCGGCTGGACATTCGTCGGGCCGACGACGATGTATGCATTCATGCAGGCGATGGGGATGGTCAATGACCACCTGGAAGGCTGCGCCTGTCGGCAGCCAATTGAAGACCTGCGCCGCCAGTTCAGGCGCCCCTGAGTCCTGAACTGGCAGGGCCTCCTTACTCCTCAGCCAATCTGCAACAGGATATCGCGCACCTTGTCCAGGGATGGGTCGATATCCAGGGTCTCGATGGCGCCGAAGCCGAAGATCAAGCCACTACGCACCGGCGCCTGATGGAAAAACACGTCCAGTGGATACAGGCCGACTTCCACCTGGCGCGCCCGTTCGATCAGCAGGGGGATGTTCACGGGCACTTTGCACAGTGCGGCCAAGTGGAACCCGGCCACGCTGGGCACGGCTTCGAACCAGGGCGACAGGTCGCCGGCCAGGCGGCTGAGGATGCGTTCGCGGCGGGTGGTGTAGACCGCGTGACAACGCCGGATGTGCTTGAGCAGATAGCCTTCGCTGATGAACTTGGCCAGGGCCCATTGCGGCAGTGTCGAGCTGTGCTGGTCGCTCAGTTGCTTGGCCTTGAGTACCGCGCCGCGGATGGCCGGTGGCAGCACCGTGTAGCCCAGGCGCAGCTCTGGGAGCAGGGTCTTGGAGAAGGTTCCGACATAGGCGACGATGCCTCGTGTATCCATGCTTTGCAGGGCGTCAGTGGGGCGGCCTTCGTAGCGGAACTCACTGTCGTAGTCGTCCTCGATGACAATTGCGCCCAGCGCCAGCGCCCGTTTCAGCAGCGCTTCGCGGCGCTGCAGGCTCATGGGGATACCCAATGGAAACTGGTGGGACGGGGTGACGTAGATCAGTCGGGTGCCTTCGGGAATCAACTCGACCTGGATCCCTTGCGCGTCCAGCGGCACGCCGGCCACCGTGGCGCCCATGGCTTCGAAAAGCAGGCGCGCCGGGGCGTAGCCGGGGTCTTCCATGGCGACGATGCTGCCCGGTTCCAGCACCACGCGGGCGATAAGGTCCAGTGCCTGCTGGGCACCGTTGCACACCACAATGTCGTCGTCGCGGCAGTTGACCCCACGGGAAAAGGCGATATGCCCGGCAATCGCATTGCGCAAGGCCGGCAAGCCCTCGGGCTGGCCGTAGAAACCACTGTTTTTGGCAATGCGGCGCAGAGCGTCCTGGGTGCAACGTCGCCATTCGTCCTGGGGGAACAGGCTGCGGGTGGTGGCGCCACCGATGAACTCGCAGCGCAACGTGCTTTCGCGTGTCGGATGGCGCATGGGCGAGGGCAGGGCCTGCCACTTGGCCAGGTTGGCGGCGCAGGCCAGGTCGGCCGCACTTTGCAGGCCCTTTGGCCGCAGCGCATGGGGAGTGACGAAGGTGCCACGGCCGATCTTGCCGATCAGCAGGCCTTCGTAGGTCAGGGTGGTGTAGGTGTCGGACACGGTCTTGCGCGACACCCCCAACTGCTCGGCCAGCAAGCGGCTGGGGGGCAACTGCGCGCCAGCGGCCAGGCGTCCTGATTCAATCGCGTCGCGCAGTTGCTGGTAAAGCTGTTCGGCCAGGTCCTTGCGGCCCTGGATGACGACGTGCAGTTCCATGTTTCATTCCGAGGCGGCCAATTCTGCCAAGGTTACTCGTATGTACAGGCCGCGCCGATCAAAAATGTGGGAACGGGCTTGCTCGCGAAAGCAGTGGGTCAGTCAACATCAATGTTTGCTAGGCCGACGTCTTCGCGAGCAAGCCCGCTCCCACACAAGCGTGGGTCAGGAGAGGAAGCCACCGTCCACATTCAGCGAAACGCCCGTGGTGTAGGTCGAGGCATCGCTGGCCAGGTACAGCACCGCGCCGGCCATTTCGCTGGGGTCGGCCACGCGCTTGAGTGGGATCTGGGCCAGGGCCATGTTCAGGATCGACTCGTTCTTCACCAGGGCCGAGGCAAACTTGGTGTCGGTCAGGCCCGGCAGCAGGGCGTTGCAGCGGATGCCGAACGGCGCACATTCCTTGGCAAACACCTTGGTCATATTGATCACGGCGGCCTTGGTCACCGAGTAGATGCCCTGGAAGTGCCCCGGGGAAATGCCGTTGATCGAGGCCACGTTGATGATGCTGCCGCCACCGTTGTCACGCATCAGCTTGCCGGCTTCCACTGACATGAAGAAGTAGCCACGGATGTTCACGTCGACGGTTTTCTGGAACGCGCCGAGGTCGGTGTCCAGCACGTTGCAGAACTGGGGGTTGGTCGCGGCGTTGTTGACCAGGATGTCCAGGCGCCCGAACTGCTGGCGAATGCCCGCAAACACCTCGCTGATCTGCTCCATCTCGCCGATGTGGCAGGCAATGGCCGTGGCCTTGCCGCCGGCGGCGATGATTGCATCGGCCACGTGCTGGCAGCCGTCGATCTTGCGGCTCGAGACAATCACGTGGGCACCTTGCTGGGCCAGCAGCTTGGCGATGGCCTCACCAATGCCACGGCTGGCCCCGGAAACAAACGCGATCTTGCCATCGAGGTCGAACAGATGAGTCTTGGACATGGTGGTTCCTTGTCGGGTCAGAGGGTGGATTTGTGGATGACGTTCAGGCTCATCTGTTCCAGCAGCGTGTTCATGTGGATGAACTGCGCGAAACGTTTGTCCTGGGTCTGGCCATGGAAGAAGCGGTAGTAGATCTGCTGCACGATGCCGGCCAGACGGAACAGGCCGTAGGTGTAGTAGAAGTCGAAATTGTCGATCTGGATGCCGGAGCGCTCGGCGTAGTAATCGACAAACTGGCGGCGGGTCAGCATGCCGGGGGCGTTGCTCGGTTGGCGGCGCATCAGTTGCACGGGCGCCGGGTCGGCGGCTTCGATCCAGTAGGCGAGGCTGTTGCCCAGGTCCATCAGCGGGTCGCCCAGGGTGGTCAGCTCCCAATCCAGCACGCCAATGATTTGCATCGGGTTGTTGGGGTCGAGGATCACATTGTCGAAGCGATAGTCGTTGTGCACGATGCTCGAGGTCGGATGATCGTCCGGCATCTTGTCGTTGAGCCAGGCACGCACGGCTTCCCATTTCGGGGCGTCGGGGGTCAGGGCTTTTTCGTAGCGCTCGCTCCAGCCGCGAATCTGGCGTTGCACATAACCTTCAGGCTTGCCCAGGTCGGCCAGGCCACACGCGGTGTAGTCGACCTGGTGCAGTTCGACGAACTTGTCGATAAAGCTCTTGCACAAGGCTTCGGTGCGCGCCGCGTCCAGGCCCAGCTCCGGCGGCAGGTCCGAGCGCAGGATGATGCCCTTGACCCGTTCCATCACGTAAAACTCGGCGCCGATCACCGATTCGTCGGTGCAGTGCACGTAGGCTTTGGGGCAATAGGGGAAGCCATCCTTGAGCTGGTTGAGGATGCGGAACTCACGGCCCATGTCATGGGCCGACTTGGCCTTGTGGCCAAACGGCGGGCGGCGCAGGACGAATTCCTGTTCGGGGTATTCCAGCAGGTAGGTCAGGTTGGAGGCGCCGCCTGGAAACTGGCTGATTCTGGCGCTGCCACTCAGGCCTGGGATATGGGCCTTGAGGTAGGGGTCGATGAGGCTGGCATCCAGTTCTTCGCCTGGGCGAATCTGGGTGGATTGGTCATTGAGCGCCATGCTTATCCCTTTTGCTTATTCTTGAGGCCTTGGACTATTGGCTAATCTAATGCGCACAGCCAACCTGCCACAAGGCTGTGGTGGCTTAATAGGCTAGCGTGTTGGACGACAATCAGCGTGCCTGATCGGTCATTTTTCGGGCGGGGGCAAGGCAACCGGTGTGAGTACCTGGCGCCCGGCGAAGTGTTCCACGAGGTTTTCGGCGACCCTTTGCACGGTGTCATGGGCCGCTTCGGGCGACAGGCCGGCGACATGGGAGGTGAGCACCGTATTGCCCAGGCGCTTGAGGGCGTCGGGCACCTGGGGCTCGTCGTCGAACACATCCAGGGCCGCGCCGCCGATACGGCGTTGCTCAAGGGCGGCGACGAGGTCGGCGGTCACCACCACGCTGCCGCGGCCGATGTTCACCAGGTAGCCGTGGGGTCCCAAGGCGTCCAGGGCCTGGCGGTCGATCAGGTGGTACGTGCCGACGCCGCCGGGGGTGGCCAGCACCAGGAAGTCCGAGTTACGCGCCAGTTCCACGGCGCTGGCGCAGTAGGTGTAGTCCACGTCATCGCGGGGCTGGCGGTTGTGATAACTGACTTCCATGCCAAACCCGAGGGCGGCGCGCCTGGCGATCTCCAGGCCTACCGCGCCGAGGCCGAGGATGCCCAGCTGTTTGCCGGCGAGGGACGGGCGCATCACCTTGGGCCATTCGCCACGTCGCACGGCCGCGTCTGTCTGGGGAATGCCGCGTACCAGCGCCAGCAACAAGGCCATGGCGTGGTCGGCCACTGAGGGCGCGTTTACCCCGGCACCGTTGGTGACCACAATCTTGCGATTGCTCGCCGCCTGCAGGTCGACATGCTCATAGCCGGCACCGATCACGCAGATGATTTCCAGCAGTGGCAGGGCGGCGATCTCCTCGGCATACAACCCCAGTGGACCACGGGTCAGCACGGCACGGATCTGCCCGCCATGGGTCTTGATCGCCTGGGCGCGTTCTGCGGGGGTTGGCGCCAGAATCACATGAAAGTCGTTGCTCTCGATGATGGGCAGGTATTCATTGATGGTTTCAACCAGGACCAGAACAGTGGCGGGCATGGGGCAGCTCTTGTTGTGGGGTTTGATCTCTGGAGTATGCGGTATTTTTTGTAGTACGAATGCCCGCAGATGAAAGATGATTCCTCGATGGGAGGCCTTGGCATGGGGATGCCAGCGTCGGCGCAGGCTGCAGACGCTGGGCATCCGTGGGGGGCGTTACTGGGTTTGTCGTACCTTGTTCTGTTCTGCCTGGGCGATTTCCCGGAAATCATAGGTGGGGAAAAACTCGGTCCGGTAGGTGCCCCATGCAGCATTTTCCAGTGCCAGATTGACCGCTGACAACCGAGAGGCGGGTAGGCGCAGGACGATGACTTGGCCGATTCCCATGGTGATGTTCCAACTGACGACTTCTACTCCCTCCGGTGGAAATACTTTGTAGAAATCCTGCTTGGCGAGTTGCGCCCTTAGTTCGCTTAATGGGCGGGATTGATCATGTTTGAGAAATACCGTCAACATAATTGCATTTTCGGGTGTGGCGTGCGGTATTTTTGCTGTCGCGGGGGCTGAGGGTTGCGCATTGGCGCCGCTGGAAAGAAGGGCGGACAACCATACGGTGGATATTAATAACGACTTGAGTTGAGTTTTCATAAGAGGCGTCTTTTTATTGTTTTATGGATTTTTGAAGTACGTAGTCAAAGCCTGATGGTATCTGGCAGGTCAAGAATACTCAGTGGGAGGTGGAGGTTTTGATCGGCCCGTTGTAAGGCGCATGGACCACGTAGATACGAACTTTCTCGTTGGTCTCGACCATGTCCCGGGGCACTTCCCGCGAATAGGTGAACTCTTGGTTGTTGAGGACCTCAAGCCGCCTGACCACTGTTCTGGCAGGGCCCTTGTCTGGTACCAGGATATGGGTGGTTTTGTCGCCTGTGACCAGAAAGTAACCGCCACCGCCATGGTCATACTTTGACAGCCCGGTGTCGGCATAGAAAAACTCATAGCGATTACGCTCGGGGTCCCACATGGAGATGCCAACCACGCCCGGATACTTGTCCTTGACGTCAATTTGCGGGGCGCCTGCTATATAGACTTTGGTGGTCAGCCACTGGGGCGAAGAAGCGAGTGCGCGGATGTCGGAGTTTGTCGATTGTGCCTGGCTGGAAAGTGGAGCGAGCAGTCCAGCGAGAAGTAGACCTGTAAAAACGGCATGGCATTTTCGCATTAGATAATTCCTACATGGGGCGTGGGTTTTTATTCTTGTATTTGGTTGGGTATTGCTTGGGCCCGGCAGTGACGGAATATAAATGTGCTGGCAGGTGCTATCAATGCCTGGGTATATGTTTGTAACAAATCCACGGGCAATCATTTAAAAAATATTCAAATGCTCGCTGTGAAGTAGGGGAATTCCTACAAGTAAGCTGGTGAGATATAAATTGCGATAGGTATATAAATTTTATGTTTAAAGGGGCGGCTATCTATAGGGTTGTTGCCTGATTAAACGCATTTGCGCCACCCCCATTCCTCAGTTTCGCCAATCTTTAGCCGATTCGCGGGGTGGGTATCAGTGTGTTGCGAGGCTTGGGCGCGGCGGCGTATTCAATGCCGTTGAATGTGAAGGTGTCAGACTGTTGTTGCTTGGGCTTGTCTTGGGCGGCGATTTGATCGGCGATGTGGGTCGATACGCTATCGACCAACTGGCCAGCGTTGAAAATGTTCAGGCTTGAAGTCGTCATGCTTGAATCTCCAGGTTTTGTAGTAGAGCTTGCATTGAGTGGGCGATGGGGGCGTAACGTTCCTGATTCCAACAATTTGTGGTCAATCGACTGGCTCTGCTCCGTACAACCATTCCTCAGCTAAGTCTTTGCTTATTCAAGTGAATCCCGGACAATCGCGCCCCTGTTACGGTCGTGGCGCTGCCTGTCAGGTTTTTCTGACTCGCCGCGATCGTATGAAAGTGGAGAACCGAGCGGATGAATGATCAGGCCAATAGCGTCGATGAACGCTACGCAACGACACCTGTAACCCTCACGGGCTGGAGCCGCCAGGACACGACCTGGATGCTTGGCCTGTTCGGCACGGCGATTGGCGCCGGCACCTTGTTTCTGCCCATCAACGCAGGCCTGGGCGGCTTCTGGCCGTTGCTGATCCTCGCGCTGTTGGCGTTCCCCATGACCTACTACGCACACCGTGGCCTGACCCGCTTTGTGCTGTCGGGGCGTGCGGGCTCGGACATCACTGAGGTGGTTGAAGAGCATTTCGGCATCAAGGCCGGTGCTTTGATCACCTTGCTGTACTTCTTTGCGATCTTCCCGATCCTGCTGATCTACAGCGTGGCGCTGACCAACACCGTCGCAAGCTTTATGTCGCACCAACTGCACATCGAGCCACCGCCACGGGCGCTGCTGTCGTTTGTGCTGATCCTGGGCCTGCTGGCCGTGGTGCGTTGCGGCGAGCAGGTGATCGTCAAGGCCATGAGCCTGATGGTCTATCCGTTTATTGTTGCCTTGCTGTTTCTGGCGGTGTACCTGGTTCCGCACTGGAATGGCGGCATCCTCAGCACGGCCAGCACCGTTCCGGCACCGTCGGCGCTGCTGCACACCCTGTGGCTGGCGATTCCGGTGATGGTGTTCTCGTTCAACCACTCGCCGATCATCTCGGCCTTCGCCGTTGACCAGAAACGCCAGTACGGCGCCCACGCCGAAGAGCGCAGCTCGCAGATCCTGTCCCGTGCCCACTTGTTGATGGTGGCGATGGTGATGTTCTTCGTGTTCAGCTGTGTGCTGACCCTGTCACCGGCCCAACTGGCCGAAGCCAAGGCGCAGAACCTGTCGATCCTGTCTTACCTGGCCAACCACTTCGATAACCCGACCATCGCCTTTGCTGCGCCATTGATTGCGTTTGTGGCGATTGCCAAGTCCTTCCTGGGCCACTACATCGGCGCCAGCGAAGGCCTCAAGGGCCTGATCGTCAAGAGCGGCCGCCGCCCGGGCGCCAAGGCCCTGGACCGCATGACTGCTGGCTTTATGCTGGTGGTGTGCTGGATCATCGCCACCCTGAACCCGAGCATCCTGGGGATGATCGAGACCCTGGGTGGGCCGATCATTGCTTCGATCCTGTTCCTGATGCCGATGTACGCGATCCGCAAGGTGCCGGCCATGGCCAAGTACCGTGGGCAGATGTCCAATGTGTTCGTGACCCTGGTCGGCCTGGTCGCCATCTCCTCGCTGATTTACTCGCTGATCCCTTGATGTGATCAGCGCCGGCGACCTCGGCGTTACTCATATCTCTAGCTAGGCAACGGCCGAATCAGCGTGCAGCGCGATTCGGCCGTTTTTCTGCCAGGCCGGAAAACTCAGTGCTACCACATGGTCGTTGTTCACGCGTTGCGGGGCGCCGAGGCGACTCAATTGCACGCCATTTTTCAGGAAATAACGCTCCAGCGCCGGAGTGGTCACTGCCACCACCTGATTGGCGCCGTGGCTCCAGGCATGGTGCAGGCTGTTCCACCAGACGCGCATCGGTAGGGTACCTTTCTCCAGGGCGCGGGCGGCAAAGCGCGACACTTCCCAGGTGTCACGGCTGCGCGGGCTTGGCTGGTCGCACAGAAACCCGAAGACTTCCGACAGCAGATAAGGTTGGGTGGTCGGCAACAGCCGTGCGCAACCGCAGACCTGGCCTTTTGTGTCCAGGGCGAGGATATGGCGCGTGTCGGCCTGGTCGAACTGATCGAATTCACGTTGGGGCCGGGCGTGGGTGGAGTCCAGCTGCCAACCCAGTTGCTCGATGAACACTTCGTGTCGATAGCGGCCCAGGTCGTCCTCAAGGGCTGCAGACAGTTCATGGTGATGGCGGGTGATGATGCTGATCATTGGATGTCCTTATCGTGATCGTCGGGCCTAGATCAGGCCCAGTGCGGCGGCATAGGCAGCCGCCAGTGTCTTGTTGGCTGCGCCGAATTTCTTCTGGATGGCCTTGAGGTGAAAGTTCACCGTGTTGATGGAGATGGTCAGGATCAGCGCGATCTCGCCTGAACTCTTGCCGTCGGCGGTCCACTGCAAAATTTCCCGCTCACGCAGGCTGAGGCAGACCGACGGGTGGGCGCGTTCGCTATGGCCCAGATCTGTCAGGCGCAGCGTCACCTGTTCGAGGATGCAGCGCAGGCGCAATTGAATCTCGTCGCTTTCAGCCCGCGAAATAGGATCCTGGCGCCGGGCCACGGACAGTACCCGCAGCGAGTGATCGTGGCTGCGAATCGGCAGCGTGGCGCCGATGCACAGACCCAATCCCGAGCTTCCAGCCATAGCTTGCGGCTGTTTTCAAACAGTGCGTCGTTCCACAGCACCATCTCGGTGGAACGCAAGCCACTGAGGATCGACGGATCGACAGCCGCGTAGTTTTGCTCCTGGTAATGTTCCAGCCACCTTTCGGGGTAAGAGCCGTGAATCTCGGTTTTTGGTCGGGTAAAAGGGGTCAGGTGGCGTACGGCATAGGCGTAATACTCGAACCCCAATTGCAACACTTCCCGCTCCAGCAGCGCGAACACTTGTGCTCCTCCCTGTTGCTTGAGCATCTCTATCCGCAAGCGATTCCACCAGCGGATGAGGTCGTTTTCCTTCTCCATGGACAGTCGCCTCGATTCCTGGAACCTTTGGCAATCTAGCCCACGTGATCTTTCTGTCAAACTTTTCCGGTGCTTTGCCGACGGCTCTGGCACGGCACTTTTGCCCAAGAGGCCGGTGTTTATGACGCTTGGCGCAGGCGAGGTATTGAATGGTGCGCGTGGCACTGTTCAATGGCCTTGACCGCTGTTTCACAGGACGCCGCATCGGCGGGCATCAGGCTGCTCGCCCGAGCACAGGCCTGTTGCAATCGGGTGTCGTGTAGCAGCGCTGTGATCGCCCCTTGCAGGTCTTGTCTGTCCAAGGGCAGGGCAAGACGTATTCCGCACCCCATGCGCACCAGTCGTTCGGCGTTATCGAACTGGTCATGGGCGATCGGCAGGACAATCTGTGGGATGCCGGCAGCCAGCGCCAGGCTCATGGCGCCAATGCCGCCGGGGTGGACTAGCCCGGCTGCGCGGGGCAGCAGCGAACTCATCGGCAAAAACGGACGTTGCATCACCGTGGGCGGCAAATCGCTGGTGACCGGCCGATCACTGGTCAGAAAAATACCGCGTGCGCCGACCCTGTGCAGCGCTTCCAGGGCAAAGCGATAAAACTGCTGGTCAAAGTGCTCAGTGGAACCTTGGGTGAAAACTACGGGGGCCGGTCCGGCATCGAGGAAGGCCCGAGTCTGTTCATCGAGCCCCAGGGTGCCACCGTCGAACAGTGGGAAGCCGGCCATGTGCAGGGGCTGCGGCCAGTCTTGCTGGACGGGGGCGAACCATTCGGGGAACAGGCAAATCACGCCTTGGGGGGCATGCATCCATTGGCTGAAGATGTTCTTCACCGCGCCCGGCAATCCGTGTTTGCGGCGCAGTGCATTGATTTGTGGGGCACAGGTCCGGTCCAGGCTCAGGTATTCGATCCCGCGCCAGAGCAATTTGCGCACCGTCAAGGGCAGGCGGCGTGATACGTTGAAAGTGGGGTGTACAGGCGGTAAATGTGCCGACAGTAGGGTTGAAGGGGACACTTGGACCGAGAGGTAAGGGAAACCGTATTTTTCATGGGCAATACGTGCACCTAGGGCCCACAGCGAGCCGACCACTACTATATCGTCAGTGTTATGCGCGGTTACATAATCGTAGACCGGCTCTAATAGGCCTGCGATGGCTTGCCACAACACGCTGAAGGAAGTCTTCGGATCCCACAGGCGGGGATCGCCCATGGCAGCGTTGTAGGTCGCCTCATCGCATAACGGCACGAAGTCCAGGCCCCGGGCCTCGATGGTGCGTTGAAACGCCGGCATGCTGCACAAGGTTACCTGATGACCGCGTAGGGTCAGTGCCGCGCCCAGGCCGATAAAGGGAAAAACGTCACCGGCCGAACCGATGGCAATCATGATTACTCGCATCATCCACATCCTTGTTCAAAAGTGCTCAGGCGAAGCTCAACTGCGCTCGGTGAGGAGGCGACATGCAAAACGCCTCTGGCCGGGCGTCGCGATGCGTCAGCAAATGGCCGAGCAACGCGCGGTGCACGCCGTTGGCCGCAGCCCTGGATTCCAGATCCAGAAAGTGCCCGCTGCTCTCGGCCGTGGAGAAGCTGCAGTCGCGGATGTACTGCTTGAAGCGCTGCACGTCCATGGCGCTGGTGTATTCGTCCCAGGCACCGTTCAAAAAGTGCACGTGGCTGTCGATGTTCGAAAGCTGGGGCAGGTACGCCCCTTCATTGAGCTTGAGGGCCTGGTCGATATGGAATCGCGCCTGATGCTGCTCGGCGTTGATCAACTGCGCCATGTGCTGTTGATTGGCACTCTTGAGGCGGGGCGGCAGGTGCTTGCCCAGCGTCTGGTTGAGCAAGTGCCCGATACCCGCGTTGTCATCCCGGGCCATGAGTGCCTGGGCGCCGCTGACGTAGTCGAGCATCGGACCATTGAGGCCGGGAGCGAATGACATCACCACCGAGCTTTCGACGTTGTCCGGCTTCTGGGCGAGGGCCAGCAAGGTCGACAGGCCGCCCCAGGATGCGGAAACCAGATGGTGAATATTGAAGCCTTCGATCAAGGCCAGCAGGATCTGGACTTCATCGTCCTTGGTCACCAGGCACCGATTCGGGTTGTGAGCCCGGGAGTTTCCGGCGAATGGCAAGTCAAACAGCACCACGTTGAAGTGTTCGGCCAGGCACTTGCTGGTACGGGCAAAGGCCGAGGTTGTGGCCATGGCGCCATTGACCAGCAGCACATTCTTTTTATCGGGGGCATCGCCGATTTGTTCCACCGACACCGCATAGTCCTTGAAGACGTTCTTGATCACATATTGATTGCGCCACATAACACACCTCCATTAAGCACTTAAAAACGGGTGAGAGCGCCCCTGCCACCGGGTACGGGCATCGACGACGAGGCTTGGCTGTTTTTATTAGAAGTCGTACGGCATACAGCGCGAGTACATCCAAAGCAGGCGGATCCCATGACGCGGGCATCAGGGTGTGGAGAGTTTCGGCCTTCAAGGCGCGGCGGGACAACTACCTGATCTGGTAGGTCGTTGGAGAAAGGCCGTCGACAGCCAGTGCCCGGCAGGTTTTTCCAGGCATAAAAAAACGCCGCGTATCTTGCGATACGCGGCGTTCTTCACATCAACACACCGTTAGGCTTGAACCACCGGAATGTTGGCGCTTGCTGCGATTTTACGGAACTCGGCGATCTGGTCGAAGTTCAGGTAGCGGTAGACGTCACTGGCCATGGTGTCCAGTTTCGCTGCGTAGCCCATGTACTCTTCGACGGTCGGCAGGCGACCCAGGGTGGAGGCGACTGCCGCCAACTCGGCCGATGCCAGGTAGACGTTCGCGCCATCACCCAGACGGTTCGGGAAGTTACGGGTCGAAGTCGACACTACGGTCGAATTCGGCTCAACACGTGCCTGGTTACCCATGCACAGCGAGCAGCCCGGCATTTCCATGCGCGCGCCAGCCTTGCCGTAGATGCCGTAGTAGCCTTCTTCGGTCAGTTGGTGAGCGTCCATCTTGGTCGGCGGCGACAGCCACAGACGGGTTGGCAGCTGACCCTTGACCTGTTCCAGCAACTTGCCGGCAGCGCGGAAGTGACCGATGTTGGTCATGCACGAACCGATAAACACTTCGTCGATCTTCTCGCCAGCGACGCTGGACAGCAGACGGGCGTCGTCCGGGTCGTTTGGCGCGCAGAGGATTGGCTCGTTGATTTCGGCCAGGTCGATCTCGATGACTTCGGCGTATTCGGCGTCGGCATCGGCTTCCATCAGCTCAGGGTTGGCAACCCAGGCTTCCATCGCTTGGGCACGACGTTCCAGGGTACGCGCATCACCGTAGCCTTCACCGATCATCCAGCGCAGCAGGGTGATGTTGGAGTTCAGGTACTCGGTGACGGAGTCTTTCGACAGCTTGATGGTGCAACCGGCAGCCGAACGTTCGGCCGAGGCGTCGGACAGCTCGAATGCCTGCTCCAGCGTCAGGTCGTTCAGGCCTTCGATTTCCAGGATGCGGCCGGAGAAGGCGTTTTTCTTGCCTTTCTTCTCAACGGTCAGCAGGCCGGACTGGATTGCGTAGTAAGGAATGGCATGAACCAGGTCACGCAGGGTGATGCCAGGTTTCATCTTGCCTTTGAAACGCACCAGGATCGACTCAGGCATGTCCAGTGGCATTACGCCAGTGGCTGCGGCGAACGCTACCAGGCCAGAACCGGCCGGGAACGAAATGCCCATCGGGAAACGGGTGTGGGAGTCACCACCGGTACCCACGGTGTCCGGCAGCAGCATGCGGTTCAGCCAGCTGTGGATGATGCCGTCGCCTGGACGCAGCGATACACCGCCACGGGTCATGATGAAGTCAGGCAGGGTGTGGTGGGTGGTCACGTCGATCGGCTTTGGATAGGCCGCGGTGTGGCAGAAGGACTGCATCACCAGATCGGTGGAGAAGCCCAGGCACGCCAGGTCTTTCAGTTCGTCACGGGTCATTGGACCGGTGGTGTCCTGGGAACCCACGGTGGTCATCTTCGGTTCGCAGTAGGTACCTGGACGAACGCCTTTGCCTTCCGGCAGGCCGCAGGCCTTGCCGACCATTTTCTGGGCCAGGGTGAAACCCTTGCCAGTGTCGACAGGTGCTTCAGGCAGCTTGAACAGGTCGGTAGGGCCAAGACCCAGCTCAGCGCGAGCCTTGTCGGTCAGGCCACGGCCGATGATCAGCGGGATACGGCCGCCGGCACGGACTTCGTCCAACAGGACCGGGGTCTTCATTTCGAAGGTGGTCAGGACTTCGTCGGTGCCGTGTTTGCAGACTTTGCCAGCATGCGGGTACAGGTCGATCACGTCGCCCATGTGCATGTTGGTGACGTCGAATTCGATTGGCAGTGCGCCAGCATCTTCCATGGTGTTGTAGAAGATGGGAGCGATCTTGCTGCCGAAGCAGAAGCCACCAGCGCGCTTGTTAGGCACGTACGGGACGTCGTCGCCGAAGAACCACAGTACCGAGTTGGTTGCCGACTTACGGGACGAACCGGTACCGACCACGTCACCGACGTAGGCGATCGGGAAGCCCTGGCCGCGCATTTCTTCGATCTGCTTCATCGGGCCGGTCTTGCCTTGCTCGTCCGGCACGATGCCTTCACGGGCCATTTTCAGCATGGCCAGGGCGTGCAGCGGGATGTCAGGACGGGACCAGGCATCGGGAGCAGGGGACAGGTCGTCGGTGTTGGTTTCGCCGGTGACCTTGAACACGCGCAGGCTGATCTTGTCGGCCAGGGTCGGGCGGTTCTTGAACCACTCGCCGTCGGCCCAGGACTGGATCACTTCCTTGGCGTGCGTGTTGCCGTTCTTGGCTTTTTCCGCGACGTCGTGGAATGCATCGAACATCAGCAGGGTGTGCTTGAGCTGGGCAGCTGCAACGGCGGCCAGTTCAGCGTCGTCCAGCAGCTCGACCAGGGTCACGATGTTGTAGCCGCCTTGCATGGTGCCAAGCAGTTCAACCGCGCGCTTTTTGTCGATCAGGGGGGAAGACACTTCGCCCTTGGCCAGGGCAGACAGGAAACCGGCCTTGACGTAGGCAGCTTCGTCAACGCCTGGTGGAATGCGGTTGGTGATCAGGTCAACGAGAAACTCTTCTTCGCCAGCCGGGGGATTTTTCAGCAGCTCGACCAGGCCTGCGGTTTGTTCGGCGTTTAGCGGCTGGGGAACGATACCCAGGGCTGCACGCTCTTCGATATGTTTGCGGTAGGCTTCAAGCACAGTTATTACCCTCATCAGTGGTCCCACGGGACGCTCATCCAGACATGCACGGCACGCATGCGCTCGGGGGCTTTTTGGGCCGTAGAGCCAGCGCTGCCGGCATTTCTCACAGAAGCTGCTTTCAAAGTTTTACGCCTGCAGAACGGAGCTGATGAGGGTTGGTGCTGGTCATTTGGAGGGTAAATAACCAGCGCCAACACCGTTCTGAAGGAACGACTGTGCTCGTGACGCTTTGAAAACAGCTTCCAACGGATTATTTGGCGCCTTACAAGGCCGGATGATTCTACGGCAAAAAATTTCTAAAGGTAAGTTGCCGCAGCAAGTTTGCAGGGTGATGAACCTTAGACAAAGGGCTAACATGGGCCACTGTTTCGCTGATTTGTGCGTTGTCACCCATGCCCAACCAAACCATCAAGACCCCCTGCATCGGCCTGTGCTCCACGGTTTACGGCGATCTCGTGTGCCGCGGCTGCAAGCGTTTCCACCACGAAGTGATCCAGTGGAACGGCTATGGCGAGGAAGAAAAACGCGCAGTATGGCTGCGGCTTGAGCAACTGCTGGTGCAGGTCATGGCGGGCAAGCTGGAAGTATTCGACCCCAAACGGCTGCGCTGGCAACTCGAACAGCGAAAAATCCGCTTTGTGCCGCACCAGTCCGAATACTGCTGGGCCTACCAGTTGATCGCCCGGGGCGCGCGGGTGATCAACAACCTGGAAGCCTATGGCATGGTGCTGATGCCGGAGTTTCGCGACTGGAACCTGCCGGAACTGCGTGATGCCATTGATCGGGAGTTTTTTATCCTGTCCGAGGCGCATTACCAGCGCTATATCGCCCCTGGCTTCCTCAAGGATGCACTAGGTCACTGACTGTCGCCGATCAACATGTGGGAGCGGGCTTGCCCGCGATGGCGGCGTGTCAGTCAGGCATCTATCAACTGACCCACCGCTATCGCAGGCAAGCCAGCTCCCACTTTTGTTCTGGGGTGTGGCCAAAATATCCTGCCCTGCCAAGATCCCTTGTGGGAGCTGGGGTGTGGTCAAAATATCCTGCCCTGCCAAGATCCCCTGTGGGAGCTGGGGTGTGGCCAAAATATCCTGCCCTGCCAAGATCCCTTGTGGGAGCTGGGGTGTGGCCAAAATATCCTGCCCTGCCAAGATCCCCTGTGGGAGCTGGGGTGTGGCCAAAATATCCTGCCCTGCCAAGATCCCTTGTGGGAGCTGGGGTGTGGTCAAAATATTCTGCCCTGCCAAGATCCCTTGTGGGAGCGGGCTTGCCCGCGATAGCGCCAGTTCAGTCAGGGATGTATCAACTGACTCACCGCTATCGCGAGCAAGCCCGCTCGCACATGTCTGATCTTCACTGTGCCTTGCTGGCCAGTTCCTCCAGGTGGTCGATGATGCTCTGGGGCTTGAGCACCAGCACATCGCTCTCCAGCGCATCCAGCACCACTTCCGCCGTATTGCCGATCAGCGCCCCGGAAATCCCGGTGCGTGCCACGGTGCCAATGATCGTGACGGCCGCCCTCAACTTATAGGCGGTATGGGGGATCAGCACATCCGCCGGGCCTTCTTCGATATGCAGGCGGCTGTCGTCAATGTCGAATTCGGCCTGGAACGCCTTGCACTGCTCGCGATAGCGCGCCTCGATGGTTTCCTTGAGCTGGAACACCGGATCGGCTGCCGACAGCATGGGCGAGGGATGGGCGCTGATGACATGCAACTGGCCCTTGGCCAGGCTGGCGATGTCAAAGCCATGGTCGATGATGGCCGCGTGCAGGTCTTTATGCTCGTTATCCAGGTTGCCCACGTCGATGGCCGCCAGGATCACCCCGTCGGTCCATGGGGTCGCGGTCTTGACCAACAGCACAGCGGCCGGGCACAAGCGCAGCAGTTTCCAGTCCGCCGGCGTCAGCAGGGCCTTTTTCAGCGGGCTGTCGGGGTAGTGCTGCTTGATCACCAGTGCGCAACCTTCGGCCTGCTGCACACCGATGATGGTTTCGTGCAGGTTGTTGTTCCAGGCCAGTTCGGTTGTGACGTTGTAGCCATCGGCCGACAATTGCTCTTTGAGCAAGGCCAATAGCGCCGAATGCTCATGCTTTTTGTCGCACACCAGCAGATGCAAATGAGCGCCTGTCACCCCAGCGATCAGCTTGGCGCGCTTGAGGGCCAGGCTTTCCGAGTGTTCGGGCTCAATGATCACCAGAATTTTGCCAATTTCGTTCATGAGCGAGATCTCCAAGGGTGGGAAGGGCAAGGCTTCGAACAACTATAGTTGTTGCCCGCCGTACAGCATGTTGATGCACATCAAGCCCCGTGACTGGTGGTCTGCGGCGGGGTCGGTATAATCGGCGGCCTTTTGTGACCCTTTGCTCGTGAGTCCGATGAACCTGCCCGAAATCCATGACTTCCTCGGTTGCCGCACCCCCGATGCCTGGGTCCAGGCCGCACTGGCCGACCAGGAAACCCTGCTGATCGACCACAAAAACTGCGAATTCAAGGCCGCCAGCACGGCCTTGAGCCTGATTGCCAAGTACCACTCCCATGTCGACCTGATCAACATGATGTCGCGCCTGGCCCGCGAAGAGCTGGTGCACCATGAGCAAGTCATGCGCCTGATGAAAAAGCGCAAGATCGAGCTGCGCCAGCTGCATGCCAGCCGCTATGCCTCGGGTTTGCGCAAGGTGGTACGCAGCCACGAACCGGTGAAGCTGGTGGACACCCTGGTGGTCGGGGCGTTTATCGAAGCGCGCAGTTGCGAGCGTTTCGAAGCACTGGTGCCGCATTTGGACGAAGAACTCGGCAAGTTCTACTTTGGTCTGCTGAAAAGCGAGGCACGGCATTTCCAGGGCTATCTGAAGCTGGCCTATCAATACGGCGATGCCAAGGATGTTGCCCAGGTCATCGAGCGGGTGAGGGCGGCCGAGCAGGAATTGATCGAATCACCCGATATCGAGTTCCGCTTTCACAGTGGCGTGCCAGCCTGAGGCCACGGCCACGCCGATCAGCGCGGTGATCCCGGTCAGCAGCAGGATCACCGTTTGCGTGCCAAAAGGTGCCGCCAGCACGGCAATTGCCAGGCCCGCCAATGGCTGCGCGAGGTTATTGAACAAGGTGATCACGCCCACCGTCTTGCCGAAATCCTGCACGGGAATGACCCGCTGACGGGTGCTGCGCATGTACACGTTGAACATCTTGTCGAAACCGGTGACCAGCAGAAAGCCCAGGGTGTACAGCCAGAGGTTGGGACTGATCGCCATGATCAATGCCCCAAGCGCAATCACCGAATACGACAGCCCGCCCAGCACTTTCAACGCCAGGCTCGAGCGCGCCAGGTAAAACAGGATGACGATGGTCACCACCGCGCCGGCGGCCTGCAGCAGTGCATAGGCATCCTTGTCGGCCGCGTAGAGGCCGGTCACCATGGCGGCGGAGGTGGCCAGCGTCACGCCAATGATCAAATTCACGCCGACTGCCAGGGCGATAATGCGCTTGAGCTCCGCCAGGTTACGGATATGCCCGAGCGCGATGCGTAGCGGTTGCAGCCAGATATCCCGGTGTTGCGCGTGGTTTTCGAGATTCACCGTGGTAGTGCGCTGCCAGACCAGCATTGCCAGGTCTGCCAGCACAAACAGCCCGGCAATCCCCAGCACCACCCAATGCCAGGCCCACACCTCCAGCATCAGCGCAGCAATCAGTGGCCCTAGCACCAGGCCGCTCTGGTCGGCGATTTGCGAGTAGGAGAGGGTCTTGGCGTAGGTGTAATGCTTGAAAATATGCGGCATGACGACTTCTCGCGCCATGATGCCCTGGGTCGTCAGCACTCCACACAGCGCCGACAGGATCACCAGCCAATGGATGCCGCCGAACATCGCGTACAGCGCCACGGCCACCAGGCATGCCAGCGCCCGGTAGGCCTGGCTGATATGCAGGATGCGCACGGGCGAAAACTTGTCGCACAATGCCCCGCACACCGGGAACGCCAGGTATCGCGGCAGCGACTCGATAAAGAACGCCAGCCCGGCCCACGCTACGCTGTTGGTGGTCTGAAATACGATCAGCGGCACGATAAACAGCAGAATCTGGTCCGCCAGCCGGGACAGGAACAGCGAAACAAAGAACGCCAGGTAATCCTTGCGCATACAACTCCCTGTGGGTGGCGTTAAACATTGCAGGCTAATTGTTAAAAACTCTTAAAAACATGAAGCTTCGTCAGCCGCTGCTGGCCAGGCGCTTTTGCCGGACAGCTTGCCACCTATAATGCTCGCTCTTCAATCCGCTTTTGCACACTGAGAACGTATGGAAAACCTGGGTCTGGGCAAGGTCCTACTCGTTGAGGACGATGAGAAGCTGGCAGGGCTGATCGCGCATTTTCTGTCACAGCATGGCTTTGAAGTGCGCGTGGTGCACCGGGGCGATGAGGCGTTGGCGGTGTTCCTGGCGTTCAAACCGAAGATTGTCGTGCTCGACCTGATGCTGCCGGGCCAGAGCGGCCTGCATGTGTGTCGCGAGATCCGCAATGTGTCCGACACCCCCATCGTGATCCTCACCGCCAAGGAAGACGACCTGGACCATATCCTCGGCCTGGAATCCGGCGCCGATGACTATGTGATCAAACCGATCAAGCCGCCGGTGTTGCTGGCACGCCTGCGCGCCTTGCAGCGCCGCCATCTGCCGGAGCCGACGGTGCGTGGTTCCCTGGCGTTCGGCCAACTGGCGATTGACCGCAGTTGTCGGGGGGTAAGCCTGGGTGACGAGAAGATCGACCTGACCACCATGGAGTTCGAGCTGCTGTGGCTGCTGGCCAGCAGCGCGGGCAAGATTCTCTCGCGGGACGATATCCTCAACCGCATGCGCGGGATCGCCTTCGATGGGCTCAACCGCAGTGTCGATGTGTATATCAGCAAGCTGCGCAACAAGCTCAATGACAACCCCCGCGAGCCGGTGTGCATCAAGACCATCTGGGGCAAGGGCTACCTGTTCAACCCGTTTGCCTGGGAGGCCTAGCCCGATGCTGCGCCTGTTTCTGCGTCTGTACATCATCCTGGCCCTGGGCCTGGCCGGGGCAATCTGGCTGGTGAACTACACCTTCGACGAATTGCTGCCCGAAGCCAACGAAACCTACAACCGCGAAGCCATGCGCGGCCCGGCCTACGGCCTGGTGGAGCAGTTGCGCCCGCTGCCGGCTGGCGTGGCCCGCGAGGCACGCCTGGCCGAGCTGCAGCAGCACTATGGCCTGCGCCTGGCCTTGATTGCCCGGGACGCTGCGGCACTCACCTCCCGCGAGCAACAATTGCTGACTGACGGCAAGCTGGTGGTGCGCGGCGACTTTATGGAGTTCATCACCGAAATCGACGGTGGCGCGCAGCTGCTTCAGATCAAGCTGCCGGTGGAGCCGCGCTGGCTGTACCTGTGGGCCTATAGCTTGTTGGGCCTGTGCCTGGCGATTGTCCTGTATTTCTGGGTGCGCCCGCACTGGCGCGACCTGGAGCATATTCGCCTGGCGGCCCAGCGATTTGGTGACAATGACCTGGGTTCGCGCATCCTCCTGCCACGGCGCTCGAGCGTGCGCGAGTTGGCCGGGCACTTCAACCAGATGGCCGAGCGCATCGAACACCTGATCGCCAATCAGCGTGAGCTGACCAATGCGGTGTCCCATGAACTGCGCACGCCGATTGCACGCTTGTCGTTTGAACTCGACCAACTCAAACAGGAGGCCGATCCGCGCCAGAGCCGCGCGTTGATCGGCGATATGTACGCCGACCTAGGCGAACTGGAGGACATGGTTTCCGAACTGTTGACCTACGCCAGCCTTGAACGTGGCGCGACACAGGTCACCCGCGAGAACATCGAGGCCCACAGCTGGCTCGACAGTGTGATCGGCAGCGTGGCCCTGGAAGCCGAGGCCGAAGGCGTGCAACTGTCCCTGGGCACCTGTGAAGTCGACTTCATCCAGATCGAACCGCGGTTTATGGCACGCGCGGTGATCAACCTGCTGCGCAATGCCATTCGTTACGCCGAGCATCGGGTCGAGGTGTCGCTGGTCAAGTTCGGCAGTGGTTATGAAGTACGCGTCTGCGACGACGGTCCCGGCGTACCCGAGGACGGCCGGGAGAAAATCTTCCAACCCTTTATGCGCCTGGACGCCAGTCGCGACCGCCGCACCGGCGGCTTTGGCCTGGGCCTGGCGCTGGTGCAGCGGGTCAGCCAGTGGCATGGCGGGCAGGTGCAGGTGCTGGATTCGCAGTGGGGCGGGGCGTCGTTCCGGATGACCTGGGCGTACGCCGACTAACCTTTTGCAAACTCATGAAGGTTGTAAATGTGGGGCTGGCTAGTCGGGCCGCCGCCTCGCTGCGATGGTCGTAAACGATGACGTTGGGTACCTGACACTCTGTGGCGATCTAATGGGCCGCCATCGCAGGCAAGCCAGCTCCCACAGGGTAATGCAGCTTCGCACCCCGGCTTTGCTGTTGCTGATGCTCTGCTTTTGATCTGGCTTTTGATCTTGATCTCAGGCGCCCCGTTAAACCACGATGGCCGCAGGCAGGTATTGCGCAGTGGGCACCCCGGCATGGATGCCGGGGTAGCCGCGACACGGCCAGGGATGGCCGATCGCGGCGGGCCCACGGAGCAATGCCTGACTGCGGGCATGCCGAGCCTAGGCGAGGCACCGAGTGGTGGGGCAAAAGCGCTTTGGTTACTTTCGCGCTCTTCGAAAGTGACCCGCCGTAAGGGCGGAACCAATAGCCGCCGTGACCGCAGCAACGGATATGTACACCCCCCCCCAACAACCCAAAAAGAGCGAATGACCATCGCAGCAATGGAGCGACCGGCAAGCCAGCCCCCCCCTGTCTGATCGGGTTTGCAAATCAAAAGCTGTAGTTCAGCACACCCATCACCGAGGTTTGCATCCGGCGTTCCACAATCGGGCTTTTGCCGGCATCCCCCGACAAATACTGCACATCCAGCAAGGTAGAGAACGTTGTGTGGTCGCCCAGCGGCACGCTCCAATCGAGGTTCAAGCCCCGGCTGACCATCCCACCCTTGGCGTCATACGCGCGAAAGCGGCTGTGCTGGGCCTGGCCGGGGGTGACGCCGTACCAGGTGCGCACATAGTTGCCATCGCCAAAGAGGCTATTGAGGCTGGCGTCCACGGTGCCGTAGTCACCGTCATACAGGTTGGTGCCAATGCTCAGCTCCAGGGAGGTAAACGCCTTGCCGCTGTCTTTTTTATCGTCTTGCTCCAGCGCATGCTCCAGGGTCGCGCCCAGCACGGCCGTGCCCAAGGTGTAGCTGGCACTCACACCGAACTGCGGTCGCGACTTGATTTGGCCCATGCCCCTGAGCCGGTCGGAGCCCAGGCTGGTGCTTTTCTTCTGGTCCTTGCGCGCAGTGCTGGCGCCGACATAGGCACTGAAACTGAGGTTGTCATCCTCATAACCCCAGCCCAGCCCCTTGTTGGTATCGAGAAAAATCCCCCACGGGCTGACGACGTTTGCGCCCAGCAATGGCGCGGTCATACGCTCATTGCTGCCGCTGTAACGCGGCAGGTTGGCCGCCCCGGCTTGCAGGCTGTATTGCCAGTCGGCGGCGGCTGACAGTTGGGTGCAGGTGATCAGGCACACAGAAGTGGCAGCGAGGTAAATCGTTTTTGAACGCATGATGGCCTTCGTCATTCCAAGGAAGGCTCAAATCCTAGGGACGGCGTGGGCAGGGGTCTTTGACAGCTTTGTCGGGAAACTGTCAAAGACTGTTAAGCGGCTGGCATCAGGGTCGCAATCAGTGCGCGGATCGCGCCCGGCAGGGCATCCAGTTCGCGTACCAGGATGCTGCGTTCGCGCACCGCCCAGCTTTCATCAAGCTTGATGGTCACCAGTTGCATGGTCCGGCTGTGCCGCACGGCGGCGGACTCGGGGATGATGCCAATGCCGACCCCGGCCTCGACCATCCGGCAGATCGCTTCAAAACTCGACATCTGGATGCGCAGGGACAGTTGCTTGCCCAGGCGCTCGACGTGTTCACGCAAGAAACTGAGCAAGGTGCTGCCCTCGTGCAGGCCGATATGCTGATAGGCCAGGGTCTGCTCCAGGGTCACCGACGGCTGGTTGGCCAGGGGATGGCCCACCGGCACCGTCAGCACCAGGTGGTCAGTGCTGAAGTGCAAGACCTGCAAGCCCGGCGCCTGCACGGGCCCGGCGATGATGCCCATGTCGCTGGTGCCGTCGAGCACCCCGCGCACGATGTCACGGGACAGGCGTTCTTGCAGGTCGACCGTTACGCCGGGGCGCTGGGAGAGGAAGCCGGCGAGGATTTCCGGGAGAAACTCGGTGACTGCGGTGGTATTGGCAAAGATGCGGATATGCCCGGCTGAGTCGGCGCCATATTGGGTGAATTCGCTTTTCAGGTAATCGACCTGGCGCATGATCAGTCGCGCGTGATGCAGCAGCCGTTCACCGGCCGGGGTGACTTCCACGCCGCGACTGTCACGGTACAGCAGGCGCGTATCCAACTGGCCCTCCAGGGCCTTGATCCGTGCACTGGCGGCTGCCGGCGAGAGGAACGCACGCTTGGCGCCCTGGGTCAGGCTGGGGGATTCGGCGATATGGATAAACAGGCGCAGGTCGGCCAGGTCGAAGTGCATGCAAGGCTCCCAGGTGAGGATAGCGGCGTTCAGCATAACCGAACGCTGGTTTATTGAAATGCAAATTCTCAGAACGGCCAGGCGCTTGCATGATCCGGGGCAGACACTCACTGCCCGAGGACCTGCCCCCGATGAGCGCCACTGATTGGATTGGCCGAAGCGAAACCGCCCACGACCATTTGAGCCGTAACCTACTCAAGCGTATTGCCGCCACCTTCGGCGAGGCGGTGCCGGACGACGGAGCAGATTTACCGCCGCTATGGCAGTGGTGCTTCTTCCAGGACCCGCTGGCGGAAACCGCCCTGGGCGCCGACGGCCACCCGGCCCGTGGCGGGTTCCTGCCGCCGGCCGATAACCGCAACCGCATGTGGGCCGGTGGGCGTATCGAGTTCCTGCACGCCTTGCGTGCCGGTGAGTCGGCGACCCGCGTGTCGACCATCACCCAGGTCGAGGAAAAGACAGGGCGCAGCGGTTCGTTGCTGTTTGTCACCGTGCGCCACGACTACTCCCAGGAGGGCCGCCTGGCAATCCGTGAGGAACAGGACATCGTCTACCGCGAGCCCACACCGCCCAAGGCCGGCAGCGGCGATGCCCTGGCCCGGGGCGAGTGGGTTGAGGTGATCGAGCCCACGCCCACCTTGCTGTTCCGCTACAGCGCCGTGACCTTCAACGGTCACCGCATCCACTACGACTACCCCTACGTGACCGGCAGTGAAGGCTATGCAGGGCTGGTGGTGCATGGGCCGCTGATCGCCACCTTGAGCCTGCGCGCCTTCTGCCGGACACATCCCGAAGCCACCTTGCGCCGTTTTGCCTATCGCGGCGTGCGCCCGTTGATTGCGCCGCAGCCGTTTGAGGTGGGCGGGCGGGTGACGGCGTCAGGTGTCGCACAGCTGTGGGCCGGTAACGCTGCTGGCTTGGCGCAGCAGGCTGAAGTGCATTTCGAATAATCCAAGAACAACAGGCGGAGAGCCGTTAATGAACCCCAATGACAACGAAGAACTCAACGCCATCCGCGAAGGCGTGCGTGCCTTGTGCGCTGAATTCGACGCCGCTTACTGGCGCAAAGTCGATGAAGAAAAGGGTTTCCCCGAAGCCTTCGTCAAGGCCCTGACGGACGCCGGCTGGCTGTCGGCGATGATTCCCGAGGAATACGGCGGCTCCGGCCTGGGCCTGGCCGAAGCCTCGGTGATCCTTGAAGAGGTCAACCGCTGCGGCGGCAACTCCGGCACCGTCCACGGGCAGATGTACAACATGTTCACCCTGTTGCGCCATGGCAGCGAGGCGCAAAAGCGCTTCTACCTGCCCAAGCTGGCCAGCGGCGAACTGCGTCTGCAGTCCATGGGCGTCACCGAGCCCACCACCGGCACCGACACCACCAAGATCAAGACCACCGCGATTCGGCGCGGCGACAAATACGTGATCAACGGGCAAAAGGTGTGGATCTCGCGGGTGCAGCATTCTGACTTGATGATCCTGCTGGCGCGTACCACGCCGCTGGCCGAGGTGAAGAAAAAGTCCGAAGGCATGTCGATCTTCCTGGTGGATCTGCGCGCGGCCATCGGCAACGGCCTGACCGTGCAGCCCATCGCCAATATGGTCAACCACGAGACCAACGAGCTGTTCTTCGACAACCTAGAACTGCCCCTCGACAGCTTGATCGGTGAGGAGGGCAAGGGCTTCAAATACATCCTCGACGGTCTCAACGCCGAACGTACGCTGATTGCCGCCGAATGCATCGGCGACGGCCGCTGGTTTATCGAAAAGGCCAGCGCCTATGCCCGCGACCGCGTGGTGTTTGGCCGGCCCATCGGGCAGAACCAGGGGGTGCAGTTCCCGATTGCCGAAGCCCATATCGAAATCGAGGCGGCGGACCTGATGCGCTGGCGTGCCTGCGAGGAATACGACCGCGGCGCCAATGCCGGGGCCAGTGCCAATATGGCCAAGTACCTGGCAGCCAAGGCATCCTGGGAAGCGGCCAACGCCTGCCTGCAAACCCACGGCGGCTTCGGGTTTGCCTGCGAGTACGACGTGGAGCGCAAATTCCGCGAGACGCGCCTGTACCAGGTGGCGCCGATCTCCACCAACCTGATCCTGTCGTACGTGGCCGAGCATCTGCTCGAGCTGCCACGCAGCTTCTGAGGGCCTGAGCATGAGCCATACCCAAGCCTTGTGCCGGTTCCTCGCCGAGTTGAATGACGCGCAATTGCCCGACGCGGTGCTGGCGCGTACCGAAGAACTGTATCTGGATTGGCTGGCCTCGGCGCTGGCCAGCCAAGGCTCGCACCCGATTCCCTTGTTTGAGCGCTATGCACAAAAGATGGGCCCGGCCACCGGGCCTTCGCAGATAATCGTCAACGGTGGCAGCAGCAGCGCGTATTTTGCCGCGTTGGTCAACGCCGCCTCGTCGCACCTGGTGGAGCAGGATGACCTGCACAACAGCTCGGTACTGCACCCGGCGACGGTGGTGTTTCCCGCCGCCCTGGCCGCCGCGCAAGACCTCGGCAAATCCGGCCGCGAATTGTTGCTGGCCTCGGTGGCCGGTTATGAGGCCGGGATTCGCATCGGCGAGTTCATGGGCCGTTCCCATTACCGCATCTTCCACACCACGGCCACGGTCGGCACCCTGGCGGCGGCGGTGGCCGTGGGCAAGTTGCTGGACTTCAACGAAGAGCAATTCATCAACCTGCTCGGCAGCGCCGGCACCCAGGCTGCCGGGCTCTGGGAGTTCCTGCGCGATGCGGCTGATTCCAAGCAGTTGCACACTGCCAAGGCTGCCGCGGATGGCTTGCTGGCCGCGTACCTGACGGCGGATGGCCTGAGCGGTGCGCGCAATATCCTCGAAGGCGACCAGGGTTTGGCGGCCGGCATGTCCACTGACGCCGAGCCGGGCAAATTGTCCGCGGGCCTCGGTAGCCGCTGGGCGCTGCTGGAAACCTCGTTCAAGTTCCACGCTTCGTGCCGCCATACCCACCCGGCCGCCGACGCGTTGCTGGACTTGATGCAGCGCGAAGGGCTGGCCGCTGCGGATATCGCCAAGGTCGAAACCCGCGTCTACCAAGGCGCCATTGATGTGCTCGGCCGCGTGACAGTGCCGGCCACCGTACACCAGGCCAAATTCTCCATGGGCACCGTGCTCGGCCTGATTGCTGTGCATGGCAAGGCCGGGCTCACTGAGTTTCACCAGTGGGCCCTGAGCGATCCGGCCGTCGCTGCGTTCCGCGACAAGGTCAGCATGCGCCTCGACCGCGAAGTCGACGATGCCTATCCGCAACGCTGGCTGGGCCGCGTCACCGTTACCAGCGTCGATGGCCGCACGTTGCACGGCGCGATTGACGAACCCAAGGGCGACCCCGGCAACACCCTGGACCGTGGGCAGTTGGCGGACAAGTTCCAGCGCCTCTGCCAGTTCAGCGGCGCCCGCACACCGGCCCAGGCCAGCGCCTTGATCGAAAAAGTCTGGAACCTGCGCAGCGCCGTATCCATGGCCCATTGGCTTTGAGGAATTGTCATGACTGCTAATCAACGACCGCTGGACGGCATCACCGTGGTCAGCCTGGAACACGCGATTGCTGCGCCGTTCTGTACCCGCCAACTGGCCGACCTGGGGGCGCGGGTGATCAAGATCGAACGCCCGGGCAGCGGTGATTTTGCCCGTGGCTACGACGAGCGCGTGCGCGGCCTGGCCTCGCATTTTGTGTGGACCAACCGCTCCAAGGAAAGCCTGACCCTGGACCTCAAGCAGGAGGAGGCCGGCGCTATCCTCGACACCTTGCTGGCCGATGCCGACGTGCTGGTGCAGAACCTTGCGCCCGGCGCGGCGGCGCGTATGGGGCTGTCGTTCGAGGCGCTGCAGGCGCGCTTTCCACGGCTGATTGTCTGCGATATTTCCGGCTACGGTGACGGCGGGCCCTACGAGAAGAAGAAAGCCTATGACCTGCTGATCCAGAGCGAAGGCGGTTTTCTTTCGGTGACCGGTGGCCCTGGTGACGAGCAGATGGCCAAGGCCGGTTGTTCCATCGCGGATATCTCCGCCGGCATGTACGCCTACAGCGGCATCCTGTCGGCACTGCTGCTGCGCGGCAAGACCGGCAAGGGCAGCCGCATTGACGTGAGCATGCTGGAAAGCCTGGTGGAGTGGATGGGCTACCCGATGTACTACGCCTTCGACGGTGCCCCGCAGCCACCGCGTGCTGGCGCGGCGCATTCGACGATCTACCCCTACGGGCCGTTCCCCACGGGCGACGGCGGCACAGTGATGCTGGGTTTGCAAAACGAGCGCGAATGGGCGGCGTTCTGCGACAAGGTGCTGCTCACCCCGACGCTGGCGACGGATGAGCGCTTCTCGGCCAACTTCAAGCGTTCGGCCAACCGCGAAGTGCTGCGCCAGATCATTGTCGACAGCTTTGCCCAACTCGACACCGAAGCCGTGATCCAGCGCCTGGAACACGCGCAGATCGCCAGTGCGCGGGTCAACGATATGCAAGGCGTGTGGGACCACCCGCAACTCAAGGCCCGCGACAGCTGGCGTGACGTCGACAGCCCGGCCGGGCCGTTGCCGTCGTTATTGCCACCGGCGCGTAACGCCGCGTTTACCCCGCGTATGGACGGTGTACCGGGGCTGGGTCAGCACAGCCAGGGGATTCTCCAAGCGCTTGGCTACTCGGGCGAGGCCATCGACAACCTGCGCGCGCGCGGCGTTATCTAAAAAGGAGTTCAGTGATGCCTTTGATTCGTTCTGCCTTGTTCGTGCCGGGCAGCCGCCCGGAGCGCTTTGCCAAAGCGCTGGCCAGTGGTGCCGATGCGGTGATCGTGGATTTTGAAGACGCGGTGGAAGAACCGCTCAAGCGCCAGGCCCGGGATAACCTCGGTGCGTTTTTAACGGCCAACCCCGATGCCTGTGTGTGGGTACGCATCAATGCCCCGGAACACGCCGAGCACTTTGCCGATGTGGCGTTCTGCAAGGCCCACGGCAACGTGGCCGGGGTGCTGCTGCCGAAGGTGGAAAGTGCCGCCCAGGTGGCGGTGGTGGCCGCCACCGGCAAAGTCATCTGGCCGATTATCGAAAGCGCGCGAGGCCTGCTGGCGGTCGCAGAAATCGCCCATGCGCCGCAAGTGCAGCGCCTGTCGTTTGGTGGCCTGGACCTGGCGCTGGACCTGAACCTGAGCAGCCACTCGGCGGCGGCGAATTTCGCCCTCGATCAGGCGCGCCTGGCGCTGATCGTGCACTCGCGCGCCGCCGGCCTGGTGGCACCGCTGGACGGTGTGCACCCGGCCATCGACGACCCGGAGGGCCTGCGCCATTCGATCCGGCATGCCTATGAAATGGGCTTTGCCGGGGCGCTGTGCATCCATCCCAAGCAGGTGTCGGTGATCCATGAAGCCCTGGCGCCAAGCGCGGCGGACCTGGCCTGGGCACAACGGGTGGTAGAGGCCGGCGCCCATGGGGCAGGGGCCTACCAGATTGATGGGCAGATGGTGGATGCGCCGGTGTTACTGCGGGCCCAAAGGCTGCTGGCGGCACAGCCCTGACAAACCAAGCCAGTGACCACACTGGATAGGTATTGCTCCCAAGGCTGGTGTTCGGCTTGGCCGAACGCAGGGTTTAAAAATTTGAAATTCACTACATGCCTCACATCAGGCACCTTGCCTGAAACCACCACAACAATAAAAAGGTGATACCCATGCTCAAGCTTTCTCGGGCGCTGTTGTGCGCCGCCACGTTGTTTACCGCAGGCCTGGCCCAGGCGGCTGATCCGATCATCATCAAGTTCGCCCACGTGGTAGCGGAAAACACCCCCAAAGGCCAGGGCGCGCTGCTGTTCAAGAAACTTGCTGAAGAGCGCCTGGCGGGCAGGGTCAAGGTCGAGGTGTACCCCAACTCGTCGCTGTTCGGTGACGGCAAGGAGATGGAAGCGCTGCTGTTGGGCGACGTGCAAATGCTGGCGCCGTCCCTGGCCAAGTTCGAGCAATACACCAAGCAGGTGCAGATCTACGACCTGCCGTTTTTGTTCAACGACCTGGCCGCCGTCGACCGGTTCCAGGCCGCTGAAGGCAAGCAACTGCTGACGTCGATGCAGGACAAGAACATCCTCGGCCTGGCCTACTGGCACAACGGCCTCAAGCAACTGTCGGCCAACAAGGCCCTGCACGAGCCCAAGGATGCCCGCGGCCTGAAGTTCCGCGTGCAGGCCTCCAGCGTGCTGGAGGAACAGTTCAAGGCGATCCGCGCCAACCCGCGCAAGATGAGTTTTGCCGAGGTCTACCAGGGCTTGCAGACCGGCACGGTCAACGGCACCGAGAACACCTGGTCGAACTATGAAAGCCAGAAGGTCAACGAGGTGCAGAAGTACTTCACCGAATCCAACCACGGCCTGATCGACTACATGGTGATCACCAACGCCAAGTTCTGGAACGGCCTGGCGCCGGATATCCGCAGCAGCCTGGAACAGATCATGGGCGAGGTCACCGTCGAGGTGAACAAACAGGCCGAAGCGCTGAACCAGTCGGCCAAGCAGAAGATCGTCGACGCCAAGACCAGTGAAATCATCGAACTGACCCCCGCGCAACGCCAGCTGTGGCGCGAAGCCATGCGCCCGGTATGGCAGAAGTTCGAGGGGCCGATTGGCGCTGACCTGATCAAGGCCGCAGACGCGTCCAACCAATGATTTCGGGGTGTACCAAGATCCAATGGGGGAGCGGGCTTGCCCGCGAAGACGTCGGCCCGGCAAACATTGATGTTGACTGACCCACTGCTTTTGCGAGCAAGCCCGCTCCCACATTTTGACCCGGTTACCACCCCGACCACTCATCTCTGCTTCGTGAGGTTTTGCCATGCAATCCCTAAGGCGCGTCTGGGAGCACCTGGAGGAAGGTTTTATCGCCTTCCTGCTGGCCGCCATGACCCTGGTGACGTTTGTCTACGTCATGCTCAACAACATCTACACCCTGTTTTTTGCCCTGGCTGACAAGTGGGCCTGGAGCAGCGGTTTTTTCAACGCCCTGGGTGACGGCACCATGACCTGGGCCCAGGACATGACCTGGAGCGTCGCGCTGACCAAGGCGATGTTCGGCTGGCTGATTTTCTTCGGGATTTCCTATGGCGTGCGCACCGCCGGCCACCTGGGGGTGGATGCCCTGGTACGCCTGACGCCACGCCGGGTCCAGCGCCTGCTGGGGATGCTCGCGTGTCTGTGCTGCCTGGCCTACGCCGGGTTGTTCATGGTGGCCAGCTACAAGTGGGTGAGTGCGGTGCTGGCGGCCGGGATCGGGGCTGAAGACCTCGACCATTTCGGTCTTGAGGTCGGGCATATCGCGCTGATCGTGCCGATCGGCTTCGCCCTGGTGCTGATCCGCTACCTGGAAATTTTCTACCGCCTGTTCACCCACCGCCAGGTCGGGTTGGGGCTGGCCGATGAAGCCGGTGAAGCCAGCAAGTTGGCCGGCAGCCATAAGGAGCGTGACTGATGGCCATTCTCTGTCTGTTTTTGCTGCTGTTGGTGTTTATGTTTCTCGGCGTGCCCATCGCTATTTCCCTGGGGTTGTCGGGGGCGATGTCGATCCTGATGTTCAGCCAGGACTCGTTAAGCTCCCTGGCGATCAAGCTGTTTGAAACCAGTGATGCCTACACCTTCCTGGCGATTCCGTTCTTCCTGCTGTCGGGGGCGTTCATGACCACCGGCGGCGTGGCGCAACGCTTGATCGACTTCGCCAACGCCTGTGTCGGCCATATCCGTGGCGGCCTGGCGATTGCGGCGGTGCTGGCGTGCATGCTGTTTGCTGCGCTGTCGGGTTCATCGCCGGCGACGGTGGCGGCGGTGGGGTCGATTGCCGTGGCCGGTATGGTGCGCTCCGGTTACCCCAAGGAGTTTGGCGCGGGGATCATCTGTAATGCCGGGACCCTTGGCATCCTGATTCCGCCCTCCATCGTGATGGTGGTGTATTCGGCGGCGACGGAAACCTCGGTGGGCAAGCTGTTTATGGCGGGGGTGATCCCCGGCTTGCTGCTGGGCCTGATGCTGATGATCGCGATCTACATCGTGGCGAGGATCAAAAAGCTGCCGGCACAACCCCGGGCGACCTTTGCCCAGTGGCTGGGCTGTGCGCGCCGTGCGTTCTGGGGCCTGTTGCTGCTGGTGATCATCCTCGGCGGTATCTACAGCGGCATGTTCACCCCCACTGAAGCCGCAGCGGTGGCGGCGGTGTACTCGGCGTTTGTCGCGCTGTTTGTGTACAAGGACATGCGCTTGAGGGATTGCCCCAAGGTGCTGCTGGAGTCTGGGCGCCTGTCGATCATGCTGATGTTCATCATCGCCAACGCCATGCTGTTTGCCCATGTGTTGACCACCGAACAGATCCCGCAGGAAATCACGGCCTGGGTCATTTCCGAAGGGCTGACGCCGATTGGCTTCTTGCTGATGGTCAACGTGGTGCTGTTGATTGCCGGCAGCTTTATGGAGCCCTCGGCCATTGTGCTGATCCTGGCGCCGATCTTCTTCCCGATCGCGATGAAGCTGGGCATCGACCCGATTCACCTGGGGATTGTGATGGTGGTGAACATGGAAATCGGCCTGGTGCATCCGCCCGTTGGGTTGAACCTGTTTGTGACCTCGGCGGTGACCGGCCTGACCCTGGGCCAGACGATCCGCGCGGCGATGCCATGGTTGATGATTCTCCTGGCGTTCCTGATCCTGGTGACGTACGTGCCGTTTATCTCACTGGCGCTGCCGCAGTGGTTGGGTATGTAGCCAGCGCCCAAACGCCGCACCGCCCCCAGACTTGATTTCAATCAAGGGCTCACTGGCCAGCTGCCACCTACCATCGACTTCATATTCCGGCCGTTGAAGTCAGTGAGCCCATGAACCGCACCAAGCCCTCGGCCCTCGCTACCCTGGCCGCAAGTCCCGTCACCTGGTTGGTTGTCCTGGTGCTGCTGTTCAGCCTGGCCGGCCCGGCCCAGGCCAAGTCCTACGGCGCGATTGAACAACAGCGCATCGACAAGATTTTCCCGCAGACCGACGCCATTTCCGCCGCCGAAGGCAAGTTCAAGGTGCGCACGCTGTTGGCCAAAGGCGCGGTCATCGGCTATGTGTTCCAGAGCCTGGACGTGGTGGACATCCCGGCGTATTCCGGCAAACCGATCAACACCCAGGTGATCCTCGACCGGGCCGGGGTGATCCGTGATGCCTATGTGCTGGAGCACCACGAGCCGATTCTGTTGATCGGCATTCCCGAGGCCAAGCTGCATGACTTCACCGCCCGCTACAGCGGGATCAACGTCAAGCAACGGGTGGTGGTGGGGCACTCCAGCGACAGCCAGGCGGTGACCGTGGATGCGGTGGCCGGCGCTACTGTCACGGCCATGGTGGTCAATGAGGTGATCATGCGCGCCGCCCACGAAGTGGCGGTGTCGCTCAAGCTGATCGAGGACAAGGCCAGTACCGCGCAGAAAGTCGCGTTGGTGCGCGCTGACCTGTTCGAGCCGGCCAACTGGGCGCAGTTGACCGGCAACGGCGCGTTGCGCCGCCTGCACCTGACGCGCGGGCAAGTAGACGCGGCCTTCAAGGGCACCGAGGCCGAAGGCGTGGAAGTGGCGGCGCCGGGGCAGGTCGACGAGACCTTTATTGACCTGTATGTGGCCGATCTCAACGCGCCGACCATCGGCCGCAACCTGTTGGGAGACGCGCAATACCGGGTGCTGATGCAGGGCCTCAAGCCCAGCGAGCAGGCCATCGCGGTGCTGGGGCGCGGGTTGTTTTCGTTCAAGGGCTCGGGCTACGTGCGCGGCGGGATTTTTGATCGGGTGCAATTGCGCCAGTTCGGCAATGTCATCAGCTTCCGCGATATGGACCACCAGCGCCTGTATGACGTGTTCGCCGAGGGCATACCCGAGTTCGACGAGATGTCGGTGTTTATCGTGCGCCCCCAAGCCGGGTTCGACCCTGGCTCGGCCTGGACCCTGGAGCTGCTGGTACGGCGCCAGACCGGCCCGGTCAGCGGCACCTTCAGCAGTTTTGAATTGCCCTACCAGATGCCCGAGGCGTACCTGGAGCGCCCGTTGCCGACTGCCGCCGAGCAGGCTGCCATCGACGAAGCGAATCGGCCGATGTGGCTGACGATCTGGTACCAGAAACACGTGCAGATCCTGATCCTGGGCGCCGCCCTGGTACTGCTGACGGTGATTCTGTTTTTGCAGGACAGCCTGGCCCGGCGCCCGCGCCTGTTGCATTGGGTACGCCGTGGCTACCTGCTGTTTACCGTGGTGTTTATCGGCTGGTACGCCCTGGGGCAGCTGTCGGTGGTCAATGTGCTGACCTTTGTGCATGCGCTGTTCCAGCAGTTCCGCTGGGAGCTGTTCCTCACCGACCCGCTGATCTTCATGCTCTGGGTATTCACCGCCGCCAGCATCCTGCTGTGGGGCCGAGGTGTGTTCTGCGGCTGGTTGTGCCCGTTCGGGGCGCTGCAGGAGTTGATCAACGAGGCGGCGCGCAGGCTCAAGGTACGCCAGTTCGAGCTGCCGTTTGCCGTGCATGAGCGGCTGTGGGCGATCAAGTATTTGATCCTGCTGGGGCTGTTTGGCTTGTCTCTGGAGTCGATGGCCACCGCCGAACGGTTTGCCGAAGTGGAGCCGTTCAAGACCGCCATCACCCTGCATTTCGACCGCCAGTGGTGGTTCGTGCTGTACGCGGTGGCGCTGCTGGTGATCAACCTGTTCACGCGCAAAGTCTACTGCCGCTACATCTGCCCGCTGGGCGCCGCGCTGGCGATCCCCAGCAAGTTCAGGCTGTTCGACTGGCTCAAACGGCGCAAAGAGTGTGGCGATCCGTGCCAGTTGTGCGCCAAGGAATGCGAGATCCAGGCAATTCACCCCGACGGCCATATCAACGCCAATGAATGCCACTACTGCCTGGATTGCCAGATGACTTGGCACAACGACCACAAATGCCCGCCACTGATCAACCAGCGCAAGAAACGCAACAAGGCCGCACCCGTCACTGGGCAATTGATCCCGGTGGTGCAGGTGGCGGTGCCTGAATGACGGCCTTGGGCACTCACTTTTCCCATCTGGAGCACATCATGAACGACAGCGAATCGAAAAAAGCCGGGGCCACCCCGGAACCTGAAGGCATGAGCCGGCGTGGCTTCCTTGGCACCGGCGCAGTCACCGGCGCGGTGCTGGCAGGGGCCTCGGCCCTCGGTGGTACGGTGTTTACCCGCGAGTCCTTTGCGGCGGCGGCCAAGGAAGCCAAGTCGAAGATTCATGTGGGCCCAGGGGAGCTGGATCAGTACTACGGTTTCTGGAGCGGCGGCCACCAGGGTGAGGTGCGGGTACTCGGTGTGCCGTCGATGCGTGAACTGATGCGTATCCCGGTGTTCAACGTCGATTCCGCCACCGGCTGGGGCCTCACCAACGAGAGCAAGCGCATCCTGGGCGAGGGCGCCAAGTACCAGAACGGCGATTGCCATCACCCGCACCTGTCCACCACCGATGGCCGCTACGACGGCAAATACCTGTTCATCAACGACAAGGCCAACACCCGCGTGGCGCGGATCCGCCTGGACATCATGAAGTGCGACAAGATCGTCACCGTGCCCAACGCCCAGGCGATCCACGGCCTGCGCCTGCAAAAGGTGCCGTACACCAAGTACGTGTTCTGCAACGCCGAGTTCATCATCCCGCACCCCAATGACGGCCACACCTTCGACCTGCAGGACAAGAACAGCTTCACCATGTTCAACGCGATCGACGCCGAGAAGATGGAAATGGCCTTCCAGGTCATCGTTGACGGCAACCTCGACAACGCCGACATGGACTACACCGGCAAATACGCGGCGGCCACCTGCTACAACTCGGAGAAAGCCTCCGACCTGGGCGGCATGATGCGCAACGAGCGCGACTGGGTGGTGGTGTTCAACATCCCGCGCATCGAGGCGGCGATCAAGGCCGGCAAGTTCATCAACCTCGACGGCGTCAAGGTGCCGGTGGTGGACGGGCGCAAGGGCGATGATGGCAAGGACAGCGAATTCACCCGCTATATCCCGGTGCCAAAGAACCCCCACGGCTGCAATACCTCGCCGGACGGCAAGTACTTTATCGCCAACGGCAAGCTGTCGCCGACCTGCACCATCATTGCCATCGACAAGCTCGACGACCTGTTCAGCGACAAGATCAAAGACCCGCGCGGCGTGGTGGTCGGCGAGCCGGAGCTGGGCCTGGGCCCGCTGCACACCACCTACGATGGCCGGGGCTTTGCCTACACCACGCTGTTTATCGACAGCCAGGTGGTCAAGTGGAACATCGCCGAAGCCATCCGTGCCTACGGCGGCGAGAAGGTCAACTACATCAAGCAGAAGCTCGATGTGCACTACCAACCCGGCCACAACCACGCCTCGCTCACCGAGACCCGGGATGCCGACGGCCAATGGCTGGTGGTCCTGAGCAAATTCTCCAAGGACCGCTTCCTGCCGACCGGCCCGCTGCACCCGGAAAACGACCAGTTGATCGACATCTCGGGCGATGAAATGAAACTGGTCCACGACGGCCCGACCTTCGCCGAACCCCACGACTGTGTCATGGCGCGGCGTGACCAGATCAAGACCAAGAAAATCTGGGAACGCAACGACCCCTTCTTCGCCGAAACCGTGGCCATTGCGGCCAAGGACGGGATCAAGCTGGAGACCGATAACAAGGTGATCCGCGACGGCAAGAAAGTGCGGGTGTACATGACGTCCATGGCGCCGACCTATGGCCTGACGGAGTTCACCGTCAAGCATGGCGATGAGGTCACTGTGACCATCACCAACATCGACCAGATCGAGGACGTGACCCACGGCTTTGTCATGACCAACCATGGCGTGAGCATGGAAATCAGCCCGCAGCAGACCTCTTCCATCACCTTCATTGCCGACAAACCGGGGCTGCATTGGTACTACTGCAGCTGGTTCTGCCATGCGCTGCATATGGAGATGGTGGGGCGGATGTTGGTCGAGCGCACTTAACGGCGAGCACCAACCAATGTGGGAGCGGGCTTGCCCGCGATAGCGGCGGTTCAGCCACTGTTTTTGGTGGCTGGTACACCGCCATCGCAGGCAAGCCAGCTCTCACACCAGATCTGTGTCGCTCCACAGATTGGGCTTTGATCAAAAGGAAGACTCCGTGGCTCGACCCCGCACGTTATGGACCGGGTGTGTGTGGCTGCTATTTTCGGCCGCCGCCGGCGCTGCTGTACTGCCCATTACCGACCTGCCGTTGATCGCCGCAGGCCCGCAGCACTGGCGCCTGCCTGCCGGTGACTACCAGGGCTCCTTCAGCATCGACCAACCCCTGCAACTGACTTGCGAACCCGGTGCGGTGATCCACAGCCAGGGCCTGGGTAATGGCTTGCTGATCAACGCTGCCGACGTCACCGTCGAGGGCTGCACCTTCCTCGACTGGGGCCATGACCTCACCGCGATGAACGCGGCCATCTTCATCCAGCCCAAGGCCCACGGCGCCCTGATCAAGAACAACCGCCTGCGCGGCCAGGGTTTTGGCGTGTGGGTCGATGGCACGGCGGATGTGAGCGTGATCGACAACCAGATCCAGGGCGACCCAACCATGCGCTCCCAGGACCGGGGCAATGGCATCCACCTGTACGCAGTCAAAGGCGCGCGGGTGATCGGCAACCAGGTGCGCGATGCCCGCGATGGCATCTACATCGACACCTCCAACGGCAACCTGCTGCAAGGCAACACCCTGGAAGACCTGCGCTACGGCATCCACTACATGTTCGCCAATGACAACCAGGTACTCGGCAATATCACCCGCCGCACCCGCACCGGCTATGCGCTGATGCAAAGCCGCAAGCTGACGGTAATCGGCAATCGCTCCGAGGAGGATCAGAACTACGGGATCCTGATGAACTACATCACCTATTCCACCTTGCGCGACAACGTGGTCAACGACGTGCGCGACGGCACAACCGGCGACACCATGATCACCGGGGCCGAAGGCAAGGCGTTGTTTATCTACAACTCGCTGT
The DNA here is from genome assembly GCF_012985645.1 of Pseudomonas sp. WS 5410. Taxonomy (NCBI): domain Bacteria; kingdom Pseudomonadati; phylum Pseudomonadota; class Gammaproteobacteria; order Pseudomonadales; family Pseudomonadaceae; genus Pseudomonas; species Pseudomonas sp. WS 5410. The sequence continues at coordinate 57,263 of NZ_JAAQWS010000028.1, forward strand.
TCAACAGCATCGAACACAACCACTTCGGGCGCAGCGCGGTGGGCATTCACCTCACAGCTGGTTCCGAGGACAACCGGATTGCCAACAATGCCTTTGTCGGCAACCAGCGCCAGGTCAAGTACGTGGCCACCCGCTTGCAGGAATGGTCGGCAGATGGTCGCGGCAATTACTGGAGCGACTACCTGGGCTGGGACCGCAATAACGACGGCCTCGGGGATGTGGCCTACGAGCCCAACGATAACGTCGACCGTCTGCTGTGGCTGTATCCCCAGGTGCGCCTGTTGATGAACAGCCCTGGCATCGAGTTGCTGCGCTGGGTGCAGCGGGCGTTTCCGGTGATCAAGTCGCCGGGGGTGATGGACAGCCATCCGCTGATGCAAGACCCCACGCTTTCCCTGCTCAAGGAGCCTGCATGATGCCCGTTGTCGAAATCGAAGGCGTGACCCAGCGTTATGGGCACGCCACTGTGCTGCACGACTTGAGCCTGAGCCTGGCGCCCGGGGAAGTGCTGGGCCTGTTCGGCCATAACGGCGCGGGCAAGACCACCAGCATGAAACTGATCCTCGGCTTGTTGCAGGCAAGTAGTGGTCAGGTGCGGGTGTTCGGTCGCGCGCCCAGCGACCCTCATGTGCGGCAGATGCTCGGCTACTTGCCGGAAAACGTCACGTTCTACCCGCAACTCAGCGGCCTGGAAACCTTGCAGCATTTCGCCCGGCTCAAGGGCGCGCCGATGAGCCAGGTCCAGACCCTGCTCGAAGACGTCGGCCTGACGGTGGCGGCACGGCGGCGGGTCAAGACCTATTCCAAGGGCATGCGCCAGCGCCTCGGCCTGGCCCAGGCCCTGCTTGGCGAGCCGCGCCTGCTGCTGCTCGACGAGCCCACCGTGGGCCTCGACCCGATTGCCACCCACGACCTGTATCGCTTGCTCGACCGCCTGCGCGGGCAGGGCACCAGCATCATTCTCTGTTCCCATGTGTTGCCCGGTGTGGAGGCCCATATCAACCGCGCCGCCATCTTGACCCAGGGCCGTCTGCTGGCCCTCGGCACCCTGGCGGCGTTGCGCGAAGAGGCCGGGCTGCCCACCCTGATCCGCAGCAGCGGCCTGCAACGTGCGGCGCACTTGCAAAAAAGCTGGAGCGAGGCTGGCCACGTGACCCAGCGCTGGGGCGCGGAAGGGCTGCAAGTGGCGGCGTTGAATGGCAATAAATTGGACCTGCTGCGCCAGTTGCTCGACCAGGACAGCCCCAGCGATGTGGAAATTGTCGTGCCGTCCCTGGAAGACCTGTATCGCCATTACATGGACAGCCCTGTGGAGCGTGCCCAATGACGCCGATCTGGAACATGGCCCGCAAAGAATTCAGCGATGGCCTGCGCAACCGTTGGTTATTGGCCATCAGCCTGCTGTTTGCGGTGCTGGCCATCGGCATTGCCTGGCTCGGGGCCGCGGCGTCCGGGCAACTGGGCTTTACCTCGATCCCGGCAACCATCGCCAGCCTGGCCAGCCTGGCAACCTTCCTGATGCCGTTGATTGCGCTGCTGCTGGCCTATGACGCGATTGTCGGCGAGGACGAAAGCGGCACCTTGCTGCTGTTGCTCACCTATCCCCTGGGGCGCGGGCAGATCCTGCTCGGCAAGTTTGTCGGGCATGGGTTGATCCTGGCACTGGCGACCTTTATCGGATTCGGCTGCGCCATGCTCGCCATCGCGCTGCTGGTGGATGACGTCGAGTTCAGCCTACTGCTCTGGGCCTTTGGCCGCTTCATGCTGACCTCGACCTTGCTCGGCTGGGGCTTTTTGGGGCTGGCGTATGTGTTGAGCAGCGTCTCGGCGGAGAAATCCACGGCGGCTGGGTTGGCCCTGGGGGTGTGGTTCTTTTTTGTGTTGGTCTTCGACCTGGCGTTGCTGGCGCTGCTGGTGCTCAGCGAAGGCCAGTTCAGCCCGACGCTGCTGCCCTGGCTGTTGCTGTTCAACCCGGCGGATGTGTACCGCCTGATCAACCTGTCGGGTTTCGATGCCGGCCCCGCGTCCATGGGCGTGATGGCCCTGGGCGCAGACCTGGCGGTGCCGGAGGCGGCGTTGTGGCTGTGCTTGGCCGCGTGGGTCGCCGGGCCATTGGCCTGGGCCTACTGGCTGTTCGGCCGGCGCGCGGCATGAATTTTTTATCGGTGGAGCATGTAAACATGAAGATGGGGTTGGTTTTACTGTTGAGCCTGCTGTTGGTCGGTTGTGACAAACCGGTGGCGGCGGGGGTAGGTGACGGGCCGGTGGCGTTCCATCCGGCTGATGAGTGCCATGTGTGTGGCATGGTGATCAGCGAGTTCCCGGGGCCCAAGGGCGAGGTGGTGGAGCAGGGCGCGGCGAAGAAGTTTTGCTCTACGGCAGAAATGCTCGGCTGGTGGTTGCAGCCGGAAAACCATCATGCCCAGTCCAAGCTGTATGTGCATGACATGGGGCGCAGCCATTGGGATACCCCGGACGATGCCCATCTGATCGACGCCAAGACCGCCTACTACGTGCTCGGCACCGGGCTCAAGGGCGCCATGGGCGTGGTGCTGGCCTCGTTTGCCGAGCAGGCGGAGGCGCAGAAAATCGCGGCCGATACCGGCGGGCGGGTGCTGCGTTTCGAGGAGATTGACCTGGCACTGTTGCAGCAGCCGAGTGGCATGGGCCATAGCAGTCATTGAGCCCCCCTGTGGGAGCGGGTTTGCCCTAATGCCGATCAGTTAAGCGAACGCAACGCTCAAAGCAGTGAAGATCAAATGTGGGAGCGGGCTTGTCGGATCGCCGCATCGCCGCGAAGACGTCGGCCCAGCAAGCATTGATGTTGACTGACCCACTGCTTTCGCGAGCAAGCCCGCTCCCACAGGGGTATGTAGCTTCGCACTCGCTCCTAGCGGTTGACCAATTTCGCCGGCAACGCAATCACCAGCAAGCAACTGAGCAGCAAGCTGGCGGCAAAGAACCACATGGCTCCAGCGCTGCTGCCGGTGATATCTATCGCCAGGCCCATCAACGAGTTACTGACCAGCCCGGCGATATTTGCCAGGGAGCAGGCCAGGGCAAAGCCGGTGGCCGCCGCGGTGCCGGTGAGGAAGGTCGCCGGCAGGCTGAAAAACACCGGTACGGCGCCGAGGATTGCTGCCGAGGCCACGGCAAACAGGGCCACGGTGGCGACCACGTTATGGGTGAAGAACGTGCTGCCGGCCATGGCCACGGCGCCCACCACAAACGGCACGATAATGTGCCAACGGCGCTCGCGGTGTTTGTCGGAGCTGGCGCCGATCAGCAGCATGCCGGCCAGCGCGGCCACACTGGGCAGGGCGGTGAGCAGGCCGATATGGAAGGTGTCGCTGATCCCCGCGTTGCGGATCAGAGTCGGCATCCAGAAACCCATGGCGTAGGCACTGAGCAGGATCGAAAAGTCGATCCCGCCAAGCATCCACACCTTGAGGTTGAAGAACCCTTCGCGAAAACGCCGTGGGCTTTGACTGGCCTGGCTGTCATCGGCCTGCAACTGCTGTTGCAGCAGGGTCTTTTCGGCGGCTGACAACCATTTGGCCTGGTGATAGGTATTGGGCAACGCCCAGAACGCCAATACCCCCAACAGCACGCTGGGCAGGGCTTCAAGCAGGAACAGCCACTGCCAGCCGCGCAGGCCACCGATCTGGTCGAAGTGGCCCATGATCCAGCCGGACAACGGCCCGCCAATCACACTGGACAGCGGCAGGCCGATCATGAACAGCGCAATCACCCGGCCCCGGCGATGGGTGGGGAACCAGGTGGTCAGGTAATACAACACCCCCGGCAGGAACCCGGCTTCGGCGACGCCCAGCAAAAACCGCAGCACATAGAACTGCGTGGTGGAGGTGACCAGCAACGTGCAAGCCGACAGCAGGCCCCAGGTGATCATGATGCGCGCAATCCAGATCCGCGCGCCGACGCGCTCCAGGATCAGGTTGCTGGGTACTTCAAACAGGATATAGCCGACAAAAAACAGGCCGGCGCCCAGGCCGAACGCGGTTTCGCTGAACTGCAGCTGGTCTTGCATCTGCAACTTGGCAAAACCGATGTTGATGCGGTCCAGGTAGGCAGCCAGGTAGCAGAAGCACAGGAACGGGATCAGCTTCCAGGTGATCTTGTGGTACAGCGCGTGAATCGGGTCGGCGACCGTGGGCATCGGTGTGTCTCAGGGCAATGAGGAGGGCGGGGCGAATATAGCATTCCGTCACCGACACGCTCTGTCTGAAACGCGCCACCTGACTGGGGTTGCCGTGCGAAAGAAGCTACGTTTAATGCTTCTAATAAACAGAGTATCCACGGATGAACTACCAACCCCTTACCCGAACCTTGATAGCGACGGCCCTGGTCCTGACATTCAGTGGCGTGCAGGCCGCCTCCCAGGCCCCGGTGGCCGGCGAAAACGGCATGGTGGTGACGGCCCAGCATCTGGCCACCCATGTGGGTGTGGACGTGCTGAAGGCTGGCGGTAACGCCGTGGACGCGGCAGTGGCGGTGGGGTACGCCCTGGCGGTGGTCTACCCGGCTGCGGGCAACCTCGGCGGCGGTGGTTTCATGACCGTGCAACTGGCGGACGGGCGCAAGACCTTCCTCGACTTCCGTGAAAAAGCGCCGCTGGCGGCCACTGCCGACATGTACCTGGACAAGGACGGCAATGTCGTCCCCGGCCTCAGCGCCAAGGGCCACCTGGCGGTCGGCGTGCCCGGCACCGTCTCCGGGATGGAACTGGCCCTGAGCAAATACGGCACCCTCAAACGTGCCCAAGTGATCGCACCGGCGATCAAGCTCGCGGAAGACGGTTTTGCCCTCGACCAGGGCGATATCGACATGCTGCACAGCGCCACCGAAGAGTTCAAAAAAGACCAGGACCTGCGTGGCATCTTTCTCAATAAAGGCGAGCCGCTGCAGGTCGGGCAGAAGCTGGTGCAAAAAGACCTGGCCCGTACCTTGCGGGAAATTTCCGCTAAGGGCACCGATGGCTTCTACAAAGGCTGGGTGGCCAAGGCCATCGTCGACTCCAGCCAGGCCGGCAAGGGCATCATCGCCCAGGCCGACCTGGACAAATACCAGACCCGCGAGCTGGCGCCCATCGAGTGCGACTACCGTGGCTACCACGTGGTCTCGGCACCACCACCGAGCTCGGGCGGCCTGGTGATCTGCCAGATCATGAACATCCTCGAAGGCTACCCCATGGCCGAACTGGGCTACGGCTCGGCCCAAGGCACCCATTACCAGATCGAAGCCATGCGCCACGCCTACGTCGACCGCAACAGCTACCTGGGCGACCCCGACTTCGTGCAGAACCCGGTGGAACACCTGTTGGACAAGGACTACGCGGCCAAACTGCGCGCCGCCATCGACCCGCAAAAAGCCGGCGACTCCATGGCCATCAAACCCGGCGTTGCGCCCCATGAAGGCAGCAACACCACCCATTACTCCATCGTCGACAAATGGGGCAACGCGGTATCGGTGACCTACACCCTCAACGACTGGTTCGGCGCCGGCGTCATGGCCAGCAAGACCGGGGTCATCCTCAACGACGAAATGGACGACTTCACCGTCAAAGTCGGCGTGCCCAATATGTACGGGCTGGTCCAGGGCGAAGCCAACGCCATCGCCCCGGGCAAGGCACCCCTGTCGTCCATGAGCCCGACCATCGTGACCAAGGACGGCAAGGCCGTGATGGTCATCGGCACACCGGGCGGCAGTCGCATCATCACCGCCACCTTGCTGACCATCCTCAACGTCATCGACTACAAGATGAACATCCAGGAAGCCGTCAACGCCCCACGTTTCCACCAACAATGGATGCCCGACACCACCAACCTCGAAACCTTCGCCCTGAGCCCCGACACCCAGAAAATCCTCGAAAGCTGGGGCCATAAATTCGCCGGCCCCCAAGACGCCAACCACCTGGCCGCCATCCTCGTCGGCGCCCCGTCCCTGGACGGCAAGCCCGTGGGCAACAACCGCTTCTACGGCGCCAACGACCCACGGCGCAATACCGGACTGTCCCTGGGCTACTAAGCCCAGGCAGAGCAGGGGCCAACCGCCCCTGTTCTGCTCCACGGAAGAATATTTTTTGAAATCAAGGGCTTGCCAGCCCCGGCAAATCAGTACATAATTGCCGCCATCGAACGCACTGAGGCATAAAAAACTTCAATGTTTTCAATGAGATAGAGTAGAGGCAAGCTTCACATAGCCCACTCAAGTTTATATGCGGTGAATGTCAGTGGTTTGGGCATTGATCGTTTGAGGCCGAGTAGCAAAATGGTTATGCAGCGGATTGCAAATCCGCCTACGCCGGTTCGATTCCGACCTCGGCCTCCACTCTTAAAGCCCCGTAGATCAATGGTCTACGGGGTTTTTTATTGCCTGAGATTTGGTCATCGCTTCCGCAATTTTTCGGATCGCTTCCGCAACCCTACCTTTTTTCGGGAAATTGCAAGAATCCGTTATCGGTATGGCTCTCCTCGATTGGTCGTGGGGTTGTGCTCGAGACTAAGGGGCCTAAACGTCCACTAACGACCCTTTGCAGTCATTCATATAGTCCCCTTGAAGCGGTTTGGACTACCCCCGTTTCCGTAGACATTTTCCAGCCTCAAAGTGAGGCACTTTCAAAGGCCTCAGGACTGACGCCGCCCAGGTGACTGTGACGACGCGTTCGGTTGTAAAACGCCTCAATGTAATCGA
>NZ_JAAQWS010000029.1:0-62312 GCF_012985645.1 Pseudomonas sp. WS 5410
CCCCCAGATAAATCGCCGCTTCAGCCAGGCTATTGCTGATCGCCGGGCGGGCAACGGAGGGCAGGGGAAAGGTGGTGCTGCGGTTCTCATGGTCCGTCCACACCACCGACCCGCCGACCACCTCCAGCCGCTGCGCCAAGGAATGGCTCCAGCCAAAGCCCAGCCCGCAATCCACCTCCACGGCACTGGTGCGATACAGGCGTGTCCAGGCAAATGGCAGCACGCCATCCAGTTCGCCATCGGTCAGGGTCAGCAGTTCTTCGCCGGTGACCATGGACACCGGGCAACCATGGGTCGCGGTTTTATCAGCGCTGGCGGTTGCCTCACCGTTGGGGTTTTTCGCGGAGGAGGGTGCGTCGTCCAACGCCTCTGCCTGCTTGAGCGTGGTATTGCGCCGCGCGCCCCAGTGCATCTGCAGGCCACCCTTTTTCAAGCCGCCAACCACGCCGCGCACAGCCACCGTCTTGTAGCGATCCACCGCCCCCATAAAACGCTTGAGGATGTCGAACACGCCTTTGACGAAACCCACTGCAACGTCAACCACCTGCTTGCCATACTTCGCCAGACGCAGCCCCAGGTACGCGATCCCGGCACCTTGCAGGGCAATGGTCAGCACCAGCGCAATCAGCAAATCAATGAGCAGCGACACGGCAAACCCGGCAATCACCTCGGCGGTTTTCCCTGCCACCTGGCTGGGAGGCAACGCCGACAACCAGATCATCGCCGTGCGCAACATCAGGTACAGCGCCGCTTCGTCGCTGGCCAGCAACATCGCCTGTTCCATCACCTGCGGCGCTTCGCGCGCCAGGGCTGTCAGCTCGGCGGCCTGGGCGCCAAGGCGTTCGATGTGTTTGGCCGGGTCCTTGAGGATGTCCTGCACCAGCGACAGGCTGTCCCACACCTCGGAAATGGCTGACCAGGTACCGGCCAATACCCCACTGCCAATGGCACTTGACGCCGACACCTGCCAGTGCGGTTTGAACCCCCTCCATTCCTTGCGCAGCCAGGCTTGTAGCTCGGCGGTCAAACCGTCGTAGGACGCAAACAGCGCCTCCATCTGCGCCGCCGAAGCCCCGCCCTGTACGCGCACCTGATAGCGCCCACCGGCCGCGCAGTGATGGGTACCCTTGCCCTGTTCATCCAGTTGGATAAACGTGGAACTGCCGTCCTCCAGGCCAATCACCTGCACCTGGAGATTGCCCAGCGGCACGTCATACACCGACTCGAATTTGCTTTCGATCTTCAGCTCGCCGCCTGCCGGGCACACGGCAACACTGGAAGCAAAGTCGGTGTCGGTCAGGCTTACCGACACCTGGGAATCACCGACCCGCAGCACCCGCTCCATGCCCAGCAGCGACGGCAAATCCGTGGCGTGGCTGACCTTGTCCAGGGCCTGCGCGTACCAGCTTGTTACCTGCTGGCGATACAGCGCCAGGCTCTGGTGAAAGCCATCCAGCTCGTATTCGATCAGGTCGATGGGCGATGAATCAGGGGCAGGGGCTGGCATCCATGACGTCTCTGCAAAAGAAAGGCGTCGGAGAATGCCGCAGGAAAAGGGCGCTTGGAGGTGTGGTCTGTTAAATCAGAATGGGCTTACGGACAGGGGGAGTTTTTCAGTTGGAATCGGCGCTTATGCCCACATCAACTAGCGATCAGTCTTAAAGAAAGACACAGGGTTTACGGCTATGGAGCGGCGCGTAATCGCTTGTATAAGGTATTGCGGCTGACCCCCAACTCCCTCGCCAAGTGGGAGATATTGCCGCCGACCGCTGCCAGTCGTTGCTGAAGGTTTTGCCTATCGTCCAGATCGTCCATGACCACCGGCGCGCTGGGTGCGGCTTGCCCCAGGTCGACAAAAAAATCATCCGGCAGGTGCTCGGGGCGAATCGGTTGATCTTCGGCCATGACCAGCGCCACCTGCATTACGCTGCTGACCTGGCGCAGGTTGCCCGGCCAGGGGTGTTGCTCGAATAACGCCAGCACTTCAGCACTGAGCCCGGCCCATTGCGTGGGTTCGCGGTGCTGTTGCCACAGTTGCTTGAACAGCGCCTGCTTGTCACTGCGCTCGCGCAGGGGCGGCAGTTCCAGGGTCAGGCCGCCGATGCGGTAGTACAAATCCTCCCGAAACCGTCCGATCTGCACCTGTTCGCGCAGCGAACGGTTGGTCGCCGAGATAATCCGCAGGTCCACCGGGAATAATTCGCTGCTGCCCACCGGCTGGACGCAGCGCTCCTGCAATACCCGCAGTAGCCGGGCCTGGGTGGGCAAGGGCATGTCACCGATTTCATCGAGAAACAGCGTGCCTTTGTCGGCCTTGCGGATCAGGCCAATGCTGCCTTTTTGATTGGCGCCGGTGAACGCGCCTTTTTCATAGCCAAACAGCTCCGATTCCACCAGCTCCGCCGGAATTGCCGCACAGTTGACCGCGATAAACGCCTGCTGGCTGCGGGAACTGGCCTGGTGCAGGGCTTTGACGAAAACTTCCTTGCCGACACCGGTTTCACCGTGGATCAGCAGCGGAATGTCTTTTTCCAGTAGGCGTTCGGCCTGGCGCACAGCCTTTTCCACGCGGCTGTCGCCAAAGTGCAGGGTCTTGAGGCCGATGGGCGCGGGGGCTGGTTCACTAAAGACCCTGGCCTGCACCGGCGCCTGTTTGGGGCGTTTGAGTAGGCACTGGAAACGGTTGCGCCCCGCAGCCTGCAGGGCAAAGGGCAGGCCTTCGGGCTGGTTGAGCAACTCCAGCAGCGAGACCTTGAACAGGCTGTCGATCATCACCCGCGACAGGCTGATGCCCAGCAAGTTGTCGGCGCGGCGATTGGCTGACAGCACCTGGCCACTTTCATCGAAGATCAGCAGGCCGGCCCATTGGCTGTCGAGGTTGTTCAGGCCGGTGTTGAAGGTCAGTTGGAAGTGTTCGCCGCCAAACAGGTTAAGGATCAGCCGGTTTTCCACGGTCTGGCTCATCATCTTGACCATGCCCAGGGTGTGGGAGGGCGGCAGGTAGCTGTCGCTGGACACATCCAGTACCGCAATGATCTCGCGGTTGGCATCAAAGATCGGCGCGGCTGAACCGGTCATAAAACGGTTGGCCTTGAGGAAGTGTTCGTCATGTTCGATATGCACCGCCTGGGCGCAGGCCAGCGCGGTGCCGATGGCGTTGGTGCCGGTGGCGCGCTCCATCCAACTGGCTCCGGCGTTGAAGCCACGGGCCAGCTTGGGGTCGATAAAGCGTTGGGTGCCCCACGAGGTCAGGACCTGGCCCTGATTGTCGGCCAGCATGATCAGGCAGTTGGAATTGCTGAGGATGTTCTCGTAATAAGGCAGCACTTCCTGGTGGGTGGTCTGGACCAGCGCGTGCTGGCTCTCCAGCAGTTGGCTGATGCCCTCGGCGGGCAGTTGGTCGAAGCTGGGGGCGCTCTGGTGATCCAGGCCGAACGCACGGCAGCGGCGCCAGGAGTCCTGGATGATGGTGTCGTGGGGCAAAAGCGGGGCTGGTGCGGCCATGGCGGTGACCTTCTTTTTATTGTTGTTATGAACCCTATGCAATTCCAATGTGCGAGCGGGCTTGCTCAGTGTTGTTCAGAACTGTTCATTGTCAACCTGGAGGTTGTTCAATTGTTCAGTTGTGAATGTTCATTTCTGTTCAGCACTGAGCAATGGTTTTGCTCAAGTCTTTGGCAAATCAACGTTTTTTACTATTGGCACGAAACTCGCTCTGTCCCTGGAAGAACAATTCCAATAAGAAAAAGGGCGTGTCATGTCATTGACCCTGGAACATGTGACCCGTGTCGTCGAAGGCCAGACCTGGATCGACGACGCCAACCTGCGCTTTGAAGCCGGTTCTTTCAATGTGTTGCTGGGCCGTACGCTGTCCGGCAAGACCAGCCTGATGCGCCTGATGGCCGGCCTGGACAAGCCTGACAGCGGACGCATCCTGATGAACGGCGTCGACGTCACCCATAAGCCGGTGCGCTTGCGCAATGTGTCGATGGTGTACCAGCAGTTCATCAACTACCCGACCATGACCGTGTTCGAGAACATCGCCTCGCCGCTGCGCCAGGCCGGGGCCTCCAACGAACTGATCCACAGCAAAGTGCTGGAAACCGCAAAGATGCTGCGCATCGAGAAGTTCCTGCAACGTCACCCTCTGGAGCTGTCCGGTGGCCAGCAGCAACGCACGGCGATGGCCCGGGCGCTGGTCAAGGATGCCGAGCTGATTCTGTTCGACGAACCCTTGGTCAATCTGGACTACAAACTGCGCGAAGAGCTGCGTCAGGAAATGCGCGAGCTGTTCAAGGCCCGCAACACCATTGCCATCTATGCCACCACCGAGCCCAACGAGGCACTGGCGCTGGGCGGCACCACCACCATTCTCCACGAAGGCCGGGTGATCCAGAGCGGCAAGGCCGCCGAGGTCTATCACCAACCGCAGACCGTGCTGGCGGCCGAGCTGTTTTCCGAACCGCCGATCAACCTGATGCCGGGGCGCATCAGCGGCAATGAAGTGAGTTTCGCCAGCGACGTGCACTTTCCGTTGAATGTCGACCTGCGCCCCATCGGCGAGGGCGAATTCCGCTTTGGTGTGCGCCCCAGCCATATCAGCCTGGTGCCCAGCAACGACGATGATCTGGAACTGGCAGTAACCGTGGAAGTGGCGGAGATCAGCGGCTCGGAAACCTTCCTGCACGTGCGCAGCGAGCATTTTTTGCTGGTTTTACACCTGCCGGGAGTACACGAGTACGACGTGGATGCGCCGATCCGCATCTATATTCCGACCCATAAACTGTTTGTGTTCGATGGTCAGGGCCGTTTGGTCCAGGCTCCCGGGCGCCGTGTCGCGAGGGTTGCCTGATGGCCGAGATCCATTTGCAGAACCTGGCACATAGCTACAGCCCTACACCCGCCGGGCCTGAAGACTACGCCATTCGCGAAATGAACCACATCTGGGAGCAGGGCGGTGCCTACGCGTTGCTCGGGCCGTCTGGCTGTGGCAAGTCAACCTTGCTCAACATCATCTCCGGCCTGCTCAGCCCTTCGGAAGGCCAGGTGCTGTTCGACAATAAGGTGGTAAATGAGCTGACCCCGGAAAAGCGCAATATCGCCCAGGTTTTCCAGTTCCCGGTGGTCTACGACACCATGACCGTGTTCGATAACCTAGCATTCCCCCTGCGCAACCAGGGCATGGCCGAGGCGAAAGTGCACAGCAAGGTGCAGGAAATTGCTGAAGTGCTCGACCTGCAGAACCTGCTGGGCAAAAAGGCCCGCAACCTGAGTGCCGATGAAAAGCAAAAGGTCTCGATGGGCCGTGGGCTGGTGCGCGATGACGTCTCGGCGATCCTGTTCGACGAGCCGCTGACGGTAATCGACCCGCACCTGAAGTGGAAACTGCGGCGCCAGCTCAAGCAGATCCATGAGCAGTTCAATATCACCATGGTTTACGTCACCCACGATCAGTTGGAGGCCTCGACCTTTGCCGACAAGATCGCGGTGATGTACGGCGGGCAGATTGTGCAGTTCGGCACGCCGCGGGAATTGTTTGAGCGTCCCAGCCATACCTTTGTCGGCTATTTCATCGGCAGCCCAGGGATGAATCTGATTGAAGTGCAGGCCGAAGCTGGTGGGGCGCGGTTTGCCGGGACACATCTGGCGTTGTCCGAGGTGCAGCAGCGGCAGATCGCGGAAAAGGACTACAAAAAACTTCAGGTCGGCATTCGTCCCGAGTTTATCCATGTGTGGGACGAGCCCAATCCTGATGCGTTGCAGGCCGACGTCATGCATATCGAAGACCTGGGCACCTACAAGATCCTGACCCTCAACCTCGACGGCGCGCCGTTGAAAGTACGCCTGGCCGAAGACAAACCGGTACCCGAGGGCCGGGCGTCGATCAGCTTCCCGGCGCAATGGTTGATGGTCTATGCCGATGATTACCTGCTGGAGGCGCGGCCATGAACAAGGTGCAGAACAACAAGGCCTGGTGGCTGGTATTGCCGGTGTTCCTGCTGGTGGCGTTTAGCGCGGTGATCCCGATGATGACCGTGGTCAACTACTCGGTGCAGGACATTTTCGACCAGTCCAGCCGCTATTTCGTCGGTGCCGACTGGTACAAGCAAGTGCTGCTGGACCCGCGCCTGCATGACTCGCTGCTGCGCCAGTTCATCTATTCCGCGTGTGTGCTGTTGATCGAGATCCCGCTGGGCATTGCCATTGCCCTGACCATGCCCACCAAAGGCCGCTGGTCGTCCCTGGTGCTGATTGTGATGGCCATCCCGCTGCTGATCCCGTGGAACGTGGTCGGTACCATCTGGCAGATCTTCGGCCGTGCCGATATCGGCCTGCTGGGTTCGAGCCTGAATGCCATGGGCATCAACTACAACTATGCCGCCAACACCATGGACGCCTGGGTCACGGTGCTGGTCATGGATGTGTGGCACTGGACCTCTCTGGTGGCGCTGCTGTGCTACTCCGGGCTGCGGGCCATACCGGATGTGTACTACCAGGCCGCGCGAATTGATCGGGCATCAGCCTGGGCGGTATTCCGACATATCCAGTTGCCGAAGATGAAGAGCGTGCTGCTGATCGCCGTGATGCTGCGCTTCATGGACAGTTTCATGATCTACACCGAGCCGTTTGTCCTGACGGGGGGCGGGCCGGGGAATGCGACGACCTTCCTCAGTCAGACCTTGACCCAGATGGCTATCGGCCAATTCGACCTGGGGCCGGCGGCAGCGTTTTCCCTGGTGTATTTCCTGATCATCCTGTTGGTGTCCTGGCTGTTCTACACCGCCATGACCCCCTCCGACGCCAACCGCTGAGGCCGCCAACATGAGCAAGCGCAAGGTCATCCCCCTGCTGATCTACATTCTGTTCCTGCTGGTGCCGATCTACTGGCTGCTGAACATGTCCTTCAAGAGCAACACCGAAATCCTCGGCGGCCTGACGCTGTTTCCGCAGGATTTCACCCTGGCCAACTACAAGGTGATTTTCACCGACCCCAGTTGGTACACCGGGTATCTGAACTCGCTGTACTACGTGAGCCTGAACACCGTGATTTCCCTGACGGTGGCACTGCCGGCGGCCTACGCGTTTTCGCGCTATCGCTTCCTCGGCGACAAGCACCTGTTCTTCTGGTTGCTGACCAACCGCATGGCGCCGCCGGCGGTGTTCCTGTTGCCGTTTTTCCAGTTGTATTCGTCCATCGGCCTGTTCGACACCCATATCGCTGTGGCTCTGGCCCACTGCCTGTTCAACGTGCCGCTGGCGGTGTGGATCCTGGAAGGCTTTATGTCGGGGGTGCCCAAGGAGATCGACGAAACGGCCTACATCGACGGCTATAGCTTTCCGAAGTTTTTCGTGAAGATCTTTATCCCGCTGATTGGCTCGGGGATCGGTGTCACGGCGTTTTTCTGCTTTATGTTTTCCTGGGTCGAACTGCTGCTGGCGCGCACGCTGACGTCCGTGAATGCCAAACCGATTGCCGCCGTGATGACCCGCACCGTGTCAGCGTCCGGGATTGACTGGGGCGTACTGGCGGCCGCCGGGGTGCTGACCATCCTGCCGGGCATGCTGGTGATCTGGTTTGTTCGCAACCATGTGGCCAAGGGCTTTGCCCTTGGCCGGGTCTGAGGAAACGATGATGGAATGGATGGCCTGGACCACCCCGACTGCACTGTTCTTTGCGGCGATTGCCCTGTTGCTGGCGGGCATGACCACGTGGGAGCTGCGTTCGCCGAGCATTCCCCGGCGCGGGTTGTTACCGATCAGCACCACCCGTGGTGATCGTTTGTTTATCGGTCTTCTCGGGAGCGCCTACCTGCATCTGCTGGTGATTGGCGTAACCGGCTGGAGCATCTGGGTGGCGTCCGCGCTGTCTGTGGTGTGGCTGTTGTCTGTGATGCGTTGGGGATAGCCACAGGCATCCCTTTTGATCCCAACCAGGAGGTCTCTATGTTCGATAAAAACAATAAGCTGCGACATAGCATTTCATTGGCCGCTGTCTTGGCCCTCAGTGGCCTGAGTGCTGCGGCCTGGGCTGATGCCTATGAGGATGCCGCGAAAAAATGGATTGGCAGCGAGTTCAAACCGTCCACTCTCACCGAAGCCCAGCAACTTGAAGAGTTGAAGTGGTTTATCAAGGCCGCCGAGCCGTTTCGTGGGATGAAGATCAATGTGGTGTCGGAAACCCTTACCACCCACGAGTACGAATCCAAGGTGCTGGCCAAGGCCTTCAGTGAAATCACCGGGATCAAGCTGACCCACGACCTGCTGCAGGAGGGCGATGTGGTGGAAAAACTGCAGACCCAGATGCAGTCGGACAAGAACATCTATGACGGCTGGGTCAACGATTCCGACCTGATCGGTACGCACTTTCGCTATGGCAAGACCGAATCCATCACCGACCTGATGGCCAATGAAGGCAAGGACTTCACCTCGCCGACCCTGGACCTCAAGGACTTTATCGGCATCTCGTTTACCACTGCGCCGGATGGCAAGATCTACCAGTTGCCCGACCAGCAATTTGCCAACTTGTACTGGTTCCGCGCCGACTGGTTCGAGCGGGCCGATCTCAAGGCCAAGTTCAAGGAAAAGTACGGCTATGAGTTGGGCGTCCCGGTGAACTGGTCGGCCTATGAAGATATCGCCAAGTTCTTCAGCGAAGACGTCAAGGAAATCGACGGCAAACGCGTCTATGGCCATATGGACTACGGCAAGAAGGATCCGTCCCTGGGCTGGCGTTTTACCGATGCCTGGTTCTCCATGGCCGGGGGCGGCGACAAGGGCCTGCCCAACGGCTTGCCGGTGGACGAGTGGGGCATTCGGGTCGAGGACTGCCACCCGGTGGGTTCCAGCGTGACCCGTGGCGGCGATACCAACGGCCCGGCCGCGGTGTTTGCCACGCAGAAATATGTCGACTGGATGCGCGCCTATGCGCCACCGGAAGCGGCGGGCATGACCTTCTCCGAGTCCGGGCCGGTACCGTCCCAGGGCAACATCGCGCAGCAGATTTTCTGGTACACCGCCTTTACTGCCGATATGACCAAGCCGGGCTTGCCGGTGATGAACGCCGATGGCACGCCGAAGTGGCGCATGGCACCGTCACCACGCGGTCCATATTGGGAGGAGGGTATGAAGCTGGGGTATCAGGACGTGGGCTCCTGGACCTTCCTCAAATCCACGCCTGAGAAGCAAAAACTGGCGGCCTGGCTGTATGCGCAGTTCGTCACCTCGAAAACCGTGTCCTTGAAGAAAACCATCGTCGGCCTGACGCCAATCCGCGAATCGGACATCAACTCCCAGGCCATGACTGACCTGGCACCGAAACTCGGCGGCCTGGTGGAGTTCTATCGCAGCCCGGCGCGGGTGCAATGGACGCCGACCGGCACCAACGTGCCGGATTATCCGCGCCTGGCGCAGCTGTGGTGGAGCCATATCTCGGAAGCCGCCAGCGGCGAGAAAACCCCACAACAGGCGCTGGATGGCCTGGCCAAAGATCAGGACGCCATCATGACGCGCCTGGAGCGCTCCAAGGTGCAGCCGATCTGCGGGCCGAAGATGAACCCCGAGCGCGATGCCCAGTACTGGTTCGACCAGCCGGGTGCACCGAAGCCGAAACTGGCGAACGAAAAGCCCAAGGGTGAAACCGTGAACTATGCCGACTTGCTCAAGTCGTGGGAGGCGGCGCGTAAGTGAGGTAGGGCAGATAGCACAACGGCACCGTGAGGTGCCGTTTTTTGTGGTGTCGCTGCTACCGCCATCGCGGGCAAGCCCGCTCCCACATTGATCCGGTTTCATCATGAGAGCACGGTCATGTGTGGGAGCGGGCTTGCCCGCGATGGCGACAGCGGTGGCACCGCATATCTCCCCCCAGAAACGCAAAACGGCACCCAAGGGTGCCGTTCTGTTTACTGCTTGAGCCTAAGCGATCAACCCGCCATCACCGCATGCTGCACCAGGGTGAGCAACGGTTGTGGGTAGACACCCAGGAAGAACGCCAGCAGGGCAATGGCCAGCAGCATCACGCCACCGGCTTTTTGCTCCCAGTGCAGCTCGGCGTCCACACGGCGCAGGTTTGGCTCGATCAGGTACAGGGTGACCATCACGCGCAGGTAGTAGAACACGCCGATGGCGCTGCCCAGTACCAGGGAGGCTACCAGCCACCATTCGTGGGCTTCAACACCGGTCGCGACGATGTAGAACTTGCCGATAAAGCCGGCGGTCAGCGGGATACCGGCCAGGGACAGCATCATCACGGTCAGCACGGCGGTCAGGTACGGACGGCGCCAGAACAGGCCGCGGTATTCGTACAGGGCGTCGGCGTCCCGACCTTTGTAAGGCGAGGACATCAGGGTGATCACGCCGAACGCACCGAGGCTGGTGATCACGTAGGTGACCAGGTACACGCCGATGGCTTCCACGGCCAGGCCTTTGCTCGCCACCAGGGCGATCAGCAGGTAGCCGAAGTGGGCGATGGACGAGTAACCCAGCAGACGCTTGAGGTTGTTCTGGGTCAGGGCCAGCAGGTTACCGAACAGGATCGACGCAATGGCGATCACGGTCAGCACGTCGCTGAGTACGCCGGTGTTGGCGGCAGGGGAGATCTGGAACAGACGCACCATCACCGCAAACACTGCAACCTTGGACGCGGTAGCCAGGAACGCGGCTACCGGTGCCGGGGCGCCTTCGTACACGTCCGGGGTCCACAGGTGGAACGGTACCAGCGACAGCTTGAACGCCAGGCCGATCAGCATCATGGCCAGGCCCAGTTGGGCAAGCGGCGCAGGCATGCTGGTGGTGGCCAGTGCGTGGCCGATACCGCTGAAGCTCAGGCTACCGGCTTCGGCGTAGAGCAGGGCCATACCGAACAACAGGAACGCGGAACCGGCGGCCGACAGCACCATGTACTTGATGCCGGCTTCCAGGGAGCGCTTGTTGAAGAAGGCGTAGGCCACCAGGCCGTAGGTCGGGATCGACAGCAGTTCCAGGCCGATGAACAAACCGGCCAGGTGCTGCGCGCTGACCAGCACGATACCGCCGGCCGCAGCCAGCAGGATCAGCAGGTACAGCTCTTCGCGGTTGCCCGGGTAGCCGGTGCCGCCTTCGCCGAGGTAAGCGTGGGCGAGGGTGACGCAGGCCAGTGTCGCAACCAGGATCAACGCGGTGTACAGCAGCGCGAAGTCATCGATCATCACCAGCGGGGTCACCGCCAGTGGGGCGACCTTGAGTGCCGGGATAATCGACAGCAAGGCCAGGTTCAGACCTGCGGTAGACAGCAGGAACGTCTGTGAGTGATTGCGGCGCCAGGCGATTGCCAGCATCACCACCACAATGGTGAGGCTGGTAATCAGCAGCGGCGCAAGCGCGATAAAGTGTTGGATCGTGAATTCCATAGCGCTCTTACCGGGCCGAAGCGAGTTGAGTGAAGGCGGTGCTCAACCACTGCTGCACGCCATGCATCGTGGCGGCAGAGGTGTCGAGGAACGGTTGCGGATACACGCCGATATACACCAGCAATGCCGCAAGGCCGAGCACCATGATCAGTTCGCGAGCATCCATCCCTTTAAGGACAGCGTCCGACTTGGTCGGGCCGAAGTAGGCGCGGTGGATCATGATCAGCGAGTAGACCGAACCGAACACCAGGCCGGAGGTGGCAATCGCGGTGATCCATGGCGCACTGACGAAGCTGCCCATCAGGATCAGGAACTCGCCGACAAAGTTACCAGTGCCCGGCAAGCCCAGGGAGGCGGCTGCAAAGAACAGGCTGATCGCCGGCAGGTAGGCGATACGCGACCAGATGCCGCCCATTTCACGCATGTCACGGGTGTGCAGGCGCTCGTACAGTTGGCCACTGAGGATAAACAGTGCGGCTGCCGAAACACCGTGAGCCAGCATCTGGATCACCGCGCCTTGCAACGCCAGCTGGCTGCCGGAGTAGATGCCGATCAGTACGAAACCCATGTGGGAAACGGACGAGAAGGCAATCAGACGCTTGATGTCGGTTTGTGCGAAGGCCAGGAACGCGCCGTAGAAGATCCCGATCAGACCCAGGGTCATGGCAATCGGCGCGAACTCGGCCGAAGCATTCGGGAACAGCGGCAGGGCGAAACGCAGCAGGCCGTAGGCCGCCGTCTTCAACAGGATACCGGCCAGGTCCACGGAACCTGCGGTGGGTGCCTGGGCGTGAGCGTCAGGCAACCAGGAGTGGAACGGTACCACTGGCAGCTTCACCGCGAAGGCGATGAAGAAACCGAGCATGAGAATGTACTCGGTGGTCATCGACATCTTGGTTTTCAACAGGTCGGCGTAGTTGAAGGTAATCACGCCGGTGTTGTTGAAGTTGACCAGGACCAGGCCCAGGATCGCCACCAACATGATCAGGCCGGAAGCCTGGGTGAAGATGAAGAACTTGGTCGCCGCGTAGATCCGGGTTTTCTTGCCGTCCGAAGAACTGTGACCCCAGAGCGCGATGAGGAAGTACATCGGCACCAGCATCATTTCCCAGAAGAAGAAGAACATGAACAGGTCCAGCGCAAGGAACACGCCGACAACGCCGCCCAGGATCCACATCAGGTTCAGGTGGAAGAAGCCCACGTGACGCTCGATTTCTTTCCAGGAGCAGAGTACCGAGAGGATACCCAGCAGGCCGGTCAGCAGGATCATCAACAGCGACAGGCCATCGAGGGCCAGGTGCACGTTGATGCCGAAGCGTTCGATCCAGACGTGCTTGAATTCAAGCGCGAAGGTTGGATCGACACCCGGTGCCGGAGCAAATGAATAGTCGCCATGGGCCCACAGCCAGAGGCCGAGTGCGAGTTCCAGGGACATGGTCAGCAACGCAATCCAGCGGGGCAGGGTAGCGCCGAAGCGCTCGCCCATCCAGCAGAGCAGGCCGCCGATAAAAGGGATCAGGATTAGCCAGGGCAGAATCATGACGGGCTCGTTTCCTTTCGCAAGTTCGCAAAGTTCATATCAGACCGCTACCACTACGATGGCGCCGATCACCAGCACGGCACCGGCCGCCATGGAAGCTGCATACCAACGCAATTGGCCGGTCTCGGTGCGGCTCAGGGCGGTGTGACCGGCCTTGGCGGCACGCGGGATCAAACCAATGGTCTGGTCGAGCGGGTCTTTGCGCAGTACATGGCTGATCGCAAGGTAAGGCTTGACGAACAGTTTGTCGTAGATCCAGTCGAAGCCCCAGGCAGCGAACCACCAGGCCGAAAGGAAGCGGCCAATGCCACTGTTGGCCACGGCAGTGACGAAGCGACGCTTGCCGAGGAACAACATGGCCGCCAGCAGGATACCGGCGATGGCGATGGCGCCCGAGGCGATTTCCAGGCTGTGCTTGGCGTCGCCGCCGGCATGCCCGACGCTTTGTGGCAGTACGCCAGCCAGTGGCGGGGTGATCATGGCGCCGACGAAGGTCGACAGGATGATCAGCACCGACAGTGGCAGCCAGTGGGAAATGCCGTGGCCTGCGTGGGCTTCGGTCTTGGCTTCACCGTGGAACGTGATGAAGATCAGGCGGAAGGTGTACAGCGAGGTCATGAATGCGCCAACCAGACCGGCGTACAGCAGGCCTTGGTTACCGCTGGCAAAGGCTTCCCAGAGGATTTCGTCTTTGGAGTAGAAACCTGCGGTCACCAGTGGCAGGGCTGCAAGCGCCGCGCCGCCGACGATGAAGCTGGCGTAGGCCAATGGCAGTTTCTTCCACAGGCCGCCCATCTTGAAGATGTTCTGCTCGTGGTGGCAGGCAACGATCACCGCACCGGACGCCAGGAACAGCAGGGCCTTGAAGAAGGCGTGGGTCATCAGGTGGAAGATCGCGCCGTCCCAGGCGCCGACGCCCAGGGCCAGGAACATGTAGCCGATCTGGCTCATGGTCGAGTAAGCGAGGATCCGCTTGATGTCGGTCTGCACCAGCGCGGCGAAGCCGGCCAGCACCAGGGTCACGCCACCCACCAGGCCCACCAGGTGCAGGATTTCCGGCGCCAGGGTGAACAGGCCGTGGGTACGGGCGATCAGGTAGACACCGGCGGTCACCATGGTGGCGGCGTGGATCAGTGCCGAAACCGGGGTAGGACCGGCCATGGCGTCTGCCAGCCAGGTTTGCAGTGGCAGTTGTGCCGACTTACCGACAGCGCCGCCCAGCAGCATCAGGGTTGCCAGGGTGATCCAGAAGTCGCCGACCTGGAATTTCTGCGGTGCCAGCACCAGCAGTTCCTGGATATTCAGCGTGCCCACCTGTTGGAACAGGATGAACAGGCCGATGGCCATGAACACGTCGCCGATCCGGGTCACGACAAACGCCTTGAGTGCCGCGTTACCGTTGTTGCGGTTGCTGTAGTAGAAACCGATCAACAGGTACGAGCACAGGCCCACGCCTTCCCAGCCGAAGTACAGGAACAACAGGTTATCGCCCAGCACCAGAAACAGCATGCTGGCGATAAACAGGTTGGTGTAGGCGAAGAAGCGCGAGTAACCGGCCTCACCGCGCATGTACCAGGACGCGAACAGGTGGATCAGGAAGCCCACGCCCACCACCACGCCGAGCATGGTGATCGACAGGCCGTCGACGTAGAGGGCGAAGTCGGGCTTGAAGCCTTCGACCGCCATCCACTGCCACAGCACCAGGGTGTAGTGACCCGCTTCTGGTGGCGCAACGTTGAATTGCCAGATGACGTAGGCGGCGACAATCGCCGACAGGCCAATGGAACCCACGCCGACCAGGGCCGAGAGGTTTTCCGACCAGCGTCCACGGGAGAACGACAGCAGCAGGAAACCGATCAGGGGAAATACGAAAGTCAGAAAGATCATGTTCATCCGCGCATCTCACTGGCAGCGTCGATATCAAGCGTGTGGAAGCGACGATACAGTTGCAGCAGGATCGCCAGGCCAATACTGGCCTCGGCGGCTGCCAGGCTGATCACCAGGATGAACATCACTTGTCCATCCGGCTGGCCCCAACGCGCACCCGCCACGATGAAGGCCAGTGCAGCAGCGTTCATCATGATTTCCAGGCTCATCAACACGAACAGAATGTTACGGCGAACCATCAGGCCGACCAGGCCAAGGCAGAACAGGATGCCGGCAACCGCCAGACCATGCTCCAAAGGGATAGCAGGCATCGTCATTGCTCCTTGGCTTCGTTGCGGCCCAAGTGGAAGGCAGTGATGGCTGCAGCGAGCAGCAGCATCGAAGCCAGTTCGACCACCAGCAGGTACGGGCCGAACAGGCTGATGCCCACGGCCTTGGCGTCCACGGTGGTGTGGCCGATGGCCTGGCCGCTCTGGTGAGCGAACAGTACATACAGCAGTTCAGCCAGCAGCAGCGCTGCCAGGATCACCGGGCCAAGCCAGATGCCGGGCTTGAGCCAGACGCGCTCCTGGGCGACCGAAGCCGGCCCCAGGTTGAGCATCATCACCACAAACACGAACAGCACCATGATGGCGCCAGCGTAGGCGATCACTTCCAGGACACCGGCAAACGGTGCGCCGAGGCTGAAAAAGGTCATGGCCACGGCGATCAGCGAAATGATCAGGTAGAGCAGGGCGTGCACGGGGTTGGTGTTGGTGATCACGCGAAGCGTGGACACCACTGCAATACCCGATGCGAAATAGAAAGCGAATTCCATCTTTCTTCCTTAAGGCAGCAAGCTCTTCACGTTGATCGGCTCGGCTTCGTTTTGTGCGGCGCCCTTGGGCTTACCGGCAACGGCCATACCTGCAACACGATAGAAGTTGTAATCAGGGTTTTTACCGGGACCAGAGATCAACAGATCTTCTTTCTCGTACACCAGGTCCTGACGTTTGAACTCGGCCATTTCGAAATCCGGTGTCAGCTGGATTGCGGTGGTCGGGCAAGCTTCCTCGCAGAGGCCGCAGAAAATGCAGCGCGAGAAGTTGATGCGGAAGAAGTCCGGGTACCAGCGACCGTCTTCGGTTTCAGCTTTCTGCAGGGAGATACAGCCAACCGGGCACGCCACGGCGCACAGGTTGCAGGCTACGCAACGCTCTTCGCCATCGGGGTCGCGGGTCAGTACGATACGGCCGCGATAACGCGGCGGCAGGTACACCGCTTCTTCCGGGTATTGCAGGGTGTCGCGTTTGCGAAAGCCATGGCCGAAAACCATCACCAGGCTTCGCAACTGGGTACCGGTACCCTTAACGATGTCGCCAATATATTTGAACATGGGTCAAATCCTCACTGAACCGCGCCCGCTGGCGTGTTCAACAACACAACGGCAGCAGTCACCAGCAAATTGATCAGGGTCAGCGGCAGGCAGAAGCGCCAGCTGAAATCCATCACCTGGTCGTATCGTGGACGCGGAATGGAAGCGCGCAGCAGGATAAACAACATGATGAAGAACGCGGTCTTGAGGAAGAACCAGAAGAACGCCAACTGCGGCAGGATGCCGAACGGACCGTGCCAGCCGCCGAAGAACAGCGTGACCAGCAGGGCCGAGATCAAGATGATGCCGATGTACTCACCGACGAAGAACATGCCCCATTTCATGCCGGCATATTCAATGTGGTAACCGTCGGCCAGTTCCTGTTCCGCTTCGGGCTGGTCGAAAGGGTGACGGTGAGTCACGGCCACGCCAGCGATGAAGAAGGTACAGAAGCCGAAGAACTGCGGAATGATGAACCACAGGTTCTGTGCCTGGTACTCGACGATGTCGCGCATGTTGAACGAGCCCACCTGCACCACGATGCCCATCAGCGCCAGGCCCATGAACACTTCGTAGGACACAGTCTGGGCCGAGGCCCGCAAGCTGCCCAGCAGGGCGAACTTGTTGTTACTGGCCCAGCCGGCGAACAGCACCGCGTAGACCGACAGACCGGCCATGGCGAAGAAGAACAGCAAGCCGATGTTCAGGTCCGCCACGCCCCAGGTCGGGGTGATCGGGATGATCGCGAAGGCGATCAGCAAGGCGCTCATGGCCACGACCGGTGCCAGGGTGAAGATCACCTTGTCGGCAAACGGCGGGGTCCAGTCTTCCTTGAAGAACATTTTCAGCATGTCGGCAGCGATCTGGAACATACCAAATGGGCCAACGCGGTTCGGACCGTAACGGTCCTGCCACCAGCCCAGCAGGCGACGTTCGACGAAGCTGAGCAGGGCGCCCGCGACGACCACGGCCAACAGGATCACGATGGCCTTGACGACCGAGATGATCACGTCGATCACTTCAGGGGTGAACCAGGTCATTGCGCTGCCTCCTGCAGACCGTCAACGGTTTGGCCAAAGATCGCAGGAGGAATCCCGGCGAGGCCTTTTGGCAGTGCAACCAGGCCAGCACCCAGCTCGTCGTTGATGCGCAGCGGCAGACGCAGGGTCTGGCCGGCTACGTTCACGCTGAGCAGGGCACCGTCGTTGACGCCCAGGCGATCGGCTTCGGACTTGGCCACGGACACGTAGGCTTGTGGAATGCGCTCTTGCACCGGTGCGGCTTTGGAAGAGGTCTCTTCGCTGCCGAACAGGTGGAAGAACGGCACAACCTGCCAGGTGCCCTGGGCCGGGTTGAACGGACGCGGTACTGCAGCGAACCAGTTCAGCGAATCGCCGGTGCTTTCGATCAGGCGGGTGCCTGGGTCGCCAGCGCGGATATGACCACCGACTTCGTCCTGGAACTTGTTCCAGGCCTGCGGCGAGTTCCAGCCCGGCGACCAGGCAAATGGCACCTGCTGACGGGGCTCGACCGAACCCGAGTAGCCTTCCATGGAGAAGGCGAACGCGGTGTCGTTGTCTTGCGGGGTACGCGGTTCGTGCACGCTGATATCCGCGCGCATGGCGGTACGCCCGGAGTAACGCAGCGGTTCACGGGCCAGCTTCATGCCCTTGATGCGGAACGCGGCGGACGGTGCGGCATCGACGATACGCGCCAACTGCGGTGCGCTCGCGGCGACGGCTGCGGTGACGTGGTCGAGCTGGGTCCAGTCGATCGGCTGGTTCAGCAGGGTTGCGCGCAGGGCATGCAGCCAGCGCCAGCCTTCGTGAACCAGGATGCTGGCGTCCATGTACTTTGGATCGAACACCTGGAAGAAGCGCTGGGCGCGGCCTTCCTGGCTGACCAGGGTCCCGTCGCCTTCGGCGAAGGTGGCGGCTGGCAGCACCAGGTGGGCGCGGTCGCTGGTGGCGGTCTTCTGGTGATCGGCGACGATCAGCACTTTGGCAGCATTCAGCGCGGCATCGACCTTGGTCGCATCGGTGCGGGTGTACAGGTCGTTTTCCAGTACCACGATGGCGTCCGCAGTGCCGTCGATCACGGCTTGCAGGGCGCTGTCCAGGGACTCGCCACCGAGCATGGCCAGGCCAAGGCTGTTGGCTTCCGGCACGACCAGGCTGATGGAGCCGTTCTTCTCGCGCAGCTTCAAGGCTTTGGCGATGTTGGCGGCGGCCTCGATCAGCGCCTTGGAACCCAGCGAGGTACCGGCAATGATCAGTGGACGCTTGGCCGCCAGCAGGGCATCGGCGATGCGCTGGGCCAGGGCTGCAGCTTCTGCGTCCAGGCCTTCAACGGCAGGGGCGCTGGCGTCGAGGGCGTGGGCCACGGCGAAACCGATGCGAGCCAGGTCGTCGGGTGCTGCGTGTACGCATTCTTCGGCGATATCGTCGAGCTTGGTTTCAGCCAGGCTGGCGATAAACAGCGGGTTCAGCGCGTGCTGGCCGATGTTTTTCACCGCGGCGTCGAGCCACGGCTGGACGCGCATGGCGTCGGCCATTTCTTCGGCCTTGCCTTTGACCGACTGGCGCAGCGACAGGGCGATACGTGCGGCGGTCTGGGTCAGGTCTTCACCGAGCACGAAAATCGCGTCGTGGTCTTCGATGTCGCGCATGTTCGGTACTGGCAGCGGGCTGTCATTGAGCACTTGCAGGACCAGGCGAATGCGCTCCAGCTCACCGGCTTCAATACCGCTGTAGAAGTGCTCGGCGCCTACCAGCTCGCGCAACGCGTAGTTGCTTTCGAGGCTGGCGCGTGGCGAACCGATACCCACGATGTTGCGTCCGCGCAGCAGGTCAGCGGCTTTATCCAGCGCCGCGTCCAGGCTCAGCTTGGCGCCATCGGCCAGCAATGGCTGGCGAGGGCGGTCTTCGCGGTTGACGTAGCCATAGCCGAAACGGCCACGGTCGCACAGGAAGTACTGGTTGACCGAACCGTTGAAGCGGTTTTCGATGCGACGCAGTTCGCCGTAGCGCTCGCCCGGGGAGATGTTGCAACCGCTGGAGCAGCCATGGCAGATGCTCGGCGAGAACTGCATGTCCCACTTGCGGTTGTAGCGCTCGGAGTGGGTCTTGTCGGTAAACACACCGGTCGGGCAGACCTCGGTGAGGTTGCCGGAGAACTCGCTTTCGAGCACGCCGTCTTCAACGCGACCGAAGTACACGTTGTCGTGGGCGCCGAATACGCCCAGGTCGGTGCCGCCGGCGTAGTCTTTATAGAAGCGCACACAGCGATAGCAGGCGATGCAGCGGTTCATTTCGTGGGAAATGAACGGGCCGAGGTCCTGGTTCTGGTGGGTACGCTTGGTGAAGCGATAACGGCGCTCGTTGTGGCCGGTCATCACCGTCATATCTTGCAGGTGGCAGTGACCGCCTTCCTCACAGACCGGGCAGTCGTGGGGATGGTTGGTCATCAGCCATTCGACAACGCTGGCGCGGAACGCCTTGGATTCATCATCGTCGATGGAAATCCAGGTGTTGTCGGTGGCCGGCGTCATGCAGGACATAACGATACGACCACGGGTGTCGTTTTCGTCGGTGTACTGCTTGACCGCACACTGGCGACAGGCACCGACGCTACCAAGCGCGGGGTGCCAGCAGAAATAAGGGATG
The DNA here is from genome assembly GCF_012985645.1 of Pseudomonas sp. WS 5410. Taxonomy (NCBI): domain Bacteria; kingdom Pseudomonadati; phylum Pseudomonadota; class Gammaproteobacteria; order Pseudomonadales; family Pseudomonadaceae; genus Pseudomonas; species Pseudomonas sp. WS 5410. The sequence goes on from NZ_JAAQWS010000029.1 coordinate 19,831, forward strand.
TCGAGGCCTAGTGACAGACACGCCTGTAACAGGTTGTCCGCCCCATCGACTTCGAGCGCTTTGCCGTCTACGTGGATAGTGGCCATGGTTCAAAGTTCTTCGTTGGCCCGTTGTCAGCGGGCGTGGCTAATGGAATCTTGTTATTCATGTGCATCAACACAGCCTTCAAGGCGTCAGCACATGACAAGGCGAAGGGCACGGACCCTTCGCCTATTGAAGCGTTACGCGCCGACTACGATCGGCTTTGCCAGAGGCGGGACGGCGGCGCTTTTGGGCGCGATGCCGGCTTCGAACTCCGAGCGGAAGTACTTGATTGCGCTGCCCAGTGGCTCCACGGCGCCCGGTGCGTGAGCACAGAAGGTCTTGCCCGGGCCGAGGAAACCCACGAGGCCCAGCAGGGTCTCGATATCCCCCGGCTGGCCTTCGCCTTTCTCGATCGCCATCAGGAGCTTGACGCTCCATGGCAAGCCATCGCGGCACGGGGTGCAGAAGCCACAGGATTCGCGAGCGAAGAACTGCTCCATGTTGCGCAGCAGCGAGACCATGTTCACGGTGTTGTCCACCGCCATCGCCAGGCCGGTACCCATCCGGGTGCCCACCTTGCCGATGCCGCCGGCATACATCTGTGCGTCGAGGTGCTCGGGCAACAGGAAACCGGTGCCGGCGCCGCCTGGCTGCCAGGCCTTGAGGGTGTAGCCGTCGCGCATGCCGCCGGCGTAGTCCTCGAACAGCTCACGGGCGGTCACGCCGAATGGCAGTTCCCACAGGCCAGGGTTCTTGACCTTGCCGGAGAAGCCCATGAGCTTGGTGCCCATGTCTTCGCTGCCTTCGCGGGCCAGGGATTTGTACCAGTCCACGCCGTCGGCGATGATCGCCGGCACGTTGCACAGGGTCTCGACGTTGTTCACGCACGTAGGCTTGCCCCACACGCCAACGGCGGCAGGGAAGGGCGGCTTGGAGCGTGGGTTGGCGCGGCGGCCTTCGAGGGAGTTGATCAGGGCGGTTTCTTCACCGCAGATATAACGCCCGGCGCCGGTATGCACGAACAGTTCGAAGTCAAAACCCGAACCGAGGATGTTCTTGCCCAACAGGCCTGCGGCCTTGGCTTCGGCCACGGCACGGTTCAGGTGCTTGGCGGCGGTGGTGTATTCGCCACGCAGGAAGATGTAGCCCCGGTAGGTTTTCAGCGCACGGGCACTGATCAGCATGCCTTCGATCAGCAGATGGGGCAGTTGCTCCATCAGCATGCGGTCTTTCCAGGTGTTGGGCTCCATCTCATCCGCGTTGCACAGCAGGTAACGGATGTTGATGGATTCGTCTTTAGGCATCAGGCCCCACTTCACACCCGTGGGGAAGCCTGCACCACCACGACCTTTAAGGCCTGCGTCCTTCACGGTCTGGACGATATCGTCCTGGGCCATATCGGCAAAGGCTTTGCGCGCTGCGGCGTAACCGTTCTTGGCCTGGTACTCGTCAAGCCATACCGCCTCGCCGTCGTCACGCAGGCGCCAGGTCAGCGGGTGAGTCTCGGCCGAACGCTTGATCAGGTTGGCGGGACCAAAGGAAGTCAGGGTCATGGGTAGCCCTCGAGCAATTGGGTGACGCCAGCAGCCTGGACGTCGCCGAATGTGTCGTCGTCGATCATCAACGCCGGCGCCTTGTCACAGTTGCCCAGGCAGCACACCGGCAGCAGCGTGAAGCGACCGTCTGCAGTGGTTTGGCCCAGGCCGATGCCCAGCTTGCTCTGGATCGCGTCGACCACCGACTCGTGGCCACCGATGTAGCAGACCATGCTGTCGCACACGCGAATGATGTGGCGGCCGACCGGCTGGCGGAAGATCTGGCTGTAGAACGTCGCCACGCCTTCCACATCGCTGGCCGGGATGCCGAGGATCTCGCCGATGGCGTAGAGGGCACCATCGGGCACCCAGCCACGTTCCTTCTGGACGATCTTCAAGGCTTCGATAGACGCCGCGCGCGGGTCTTCGTAGTGATGCAGCTCGTGCTCGATGGCCGAGCGCTCGGTTTCACTCAAGGTGAAACGGTCTGTCTGGATAAGCGTGCTGTTCATGCTTAGCGGTCCACGTCGGCCATAACGAAATCGATACTACCCAGGTACGCAATCAAGTCCGCGACCATCTCGCCTTTGATCACCGAAGGGATCTGCTGCAAGTGGGCAAAGCTTGGGGTACGAATCCGGGTGCGGTAGCTCATGGTGCCGCCATCGCTCGTCAGGTAATAACTGTTGATACCCTTGGTCGCTTCGATCATCTGGAAGGACTCGTTGGCCGGCATGACCGGGCCCCACGAGACTTGCAGGAAGTGCGTGATCAGGGTTTCGATGTGCTGCAGGGTGCGCTCTTTAGGCGGCGGCGTGGTCAGCGGGTGATCCGCCTTGTACGGGCCGGCCGGCATGTTGCGCATGCACTGCTCGATGATTTTCAGGCTCTGGCGCATTTCTTCGACGCGCACGATGCAACGGTCGTAGGCATCGCCGTTGGCCGCCAGCGGGACTTCGAACTCGAAGTTCTCGTAGCCGGAGTACGGGCGCGCCTTGCGCAGGTCGAAATCGCAACCGGTGGAACGCAGGCCAGCACCGGTGACACCCCATTCCAGGGCCTCCTTGGTGTTGTACTGGGCGACGCCGATGGTCCGGCCCTTGAGGATGCTGTTATCCAGCGCAGCCTTTTGGTACTCGTCCAGACGCTTGGGCATCCAGTCGATGAATTCCTTGACCAGGCGCTCCCAGCCGTTCGGCAGGTCGTGGGCCACACCGCCGATGCGGTACCAGGCCGGGTGCAGGCGGAAGCCGGTGATGGCTTCGATGACCTTGTACGCACGCTGACGGTCGGTGAAGGTGAAGAACACCGGGGTCATGGCGCCGACGTCCTGGATATAGGTACCCAGGAACAGCAGGTGGCTGGTGATCCGGAAGAACTCGGCCATCATGATGCGGATGGTGTCGACGCGGTCCGGAACCTTGATCCCGGCCAGCTTCTCGACCGAGAGCACGTACGGCAGGTTGTTCATCACGCCGCCGAGGTAGTCGATACGGTCGGTGTACGGGATGAAGCTGTGCCAGGACTGGCGTTCGGCCATTTTCTCGGCACCACGGTGGTGGTAGCCGATGTCCGGTACGCAGTCGACGATTTCTTCGCCGTCCAGTTGCAGGATGATGCGGAAGGCACCGTGGGCCGAAGGGTGGTTCGGGCCCAGGTTGAGGAACATGTAGTCCTCGTTGGTGCCGGAGCGTTTCATGCCCCAGTCTTCCGGACGGAAGCGCGCCGCTTCTTCTTCAAGCTGCTGCTTGGCCAGGTTGAGGCTGAACGGATCGAATTCGGTGGCGCGGGCAGGGAAGTCCTTGCGCAGCGGGTGACCTTCCCAGGTTGGCGGCATCATGATGCGCGTCAAGTGCGGGTGGCCCGGGAAGTCGATGCCGAACATGTCCCAGACTTCGCGTTCGTACCAGCTGGCGTTCGGCCAGATACCGGTCACGGTCGGGATGCTCAGGTCGCTTTCCGACAGGGCGACCTTGATCATCACGTCGCTGTTACGTTCCAGCGACATCAGGTGATAGAACACGGTGAAATCAGCGCCGCTCGGCAGCCCCTGGCGCTTGGTGCGCAGACGCTCGTCCACGCCATGCAGGTCATAGAGCATGACGTACGGCTTGGGCAGGTTGCGCAGGAAGGTAAGGACTTCGACGAGCTTGGCACGCGCCACCCACAGCACCGGCATACCGGTGCGTGTGGCCTGGGCAGTGAAGGCGTCAGGGCCAAAACGGTTATTGAGTTCGACGACCACATCCTGGTCGTCTGCCTTATAAGGCGGGATGTACAGAGCACTGCCTGTAGTCATGGTTTTTTATCGCTTTCGGTCAACGTAAAGAATGAAGCCAGGTTTTCGTTCTATAAAAGAAGCGGTTCTGGATCAGACTTCGTCGGGGCTGCGCAGGTTGGTGACTGCGATTCGCTGTTCGCGGCGCTGTTCCTTTTGTGACGGCATCTCGGCGCGGTACACGCCTTGATCGCCGACAACCCAGGACAGTGGGCGACGCTCCTTGCCAATCGACTCCTGCAGCAGCATCAAGCCTTGCAGGAAAGCTTCAGGGCGGGGCGGGCAGCCAGGCACGTAGACGTCCACGGGCAGGAACTTGTCGACCCCCTGAACCACGGAGTAGATGTCGTACATGCCACCGGAGTTGGCGCACGAACCCATGGAGATAACCCACTTCGGCTCGAGCATTTGCTCGTAGAGACGCTGGATGATCGGCGCCATCTTGATAAAGCAGGTACCGGCGATAACCATGAAATCCGCCTGACGCGGCGATGCCCGGATAACCTCGGCGCCAAAGCGCGCGATGTCGTGGGGCGCCGTGAAGGCGGTGGTCATTTCCACGTAGCAGCACGAAAGGCCGAAGTTGTACGGCCACAGGGAGTTCTTACGCCCCCAGTTGACCGCGCCACTCAGCACGTCTTCCAGCTTGCCCATGTAGATGTTTTTGTGGACTTGGTCTTCTAACGGATCGGAGACGGTTTCCCGCTCGCCGATGGGGTACTGATCGTTAGGAGCATCCGGGTCGATCCTGGTGAGATTGTATTGCATCGCCAAAGCCTCATTGTTTCAGCTTCGCTTGCCGCTTGCGACGAGCTTCCGGAGCCCAGTCAAGGGCGCCCACTCGGAACAGGTAGACAAGACCTGCCAACAGAATTGCTATGAAAACGAGAGCTTCGACGAATCCGGTCCAGCCGCTTTCGCGGACGGACACAGACCAGGCAAAGAGAAAGAGGGCTTCGATATCGAAGATCACGAACAGCATCGCGACCAGATAGAATTTGGCTGAGAGCCGCAAGCGGGCGCCACCTGTAGGTAGCATGCCGGACTCGAACGGTTCGTTTTTGCTGCGGCCCCAGGCTTTTGACCCGAGGAGGCTGGAAACACCGAGCATGAAGGCGCAGAGGCCGACAACACCGAGGAGGAAAATGGCAAAGCCCCAGTTGTGGGCCATGAGTCCTGTCGCTTCGGTCATGCTGGAAATCCTTAACAGAGAGCAAAGGTCTCTGAGCTCGAAAAAGTAACGACGCAGTGACGATATGTCGCAGCGCAATCAATCGCGGTGATTTTATGGCTAAACACCTAGCAAGTAAAATTCCTGTGGCTAAATTATTCGCTGAAATAAGGACATAGTGCACCTTTGTGGGGCTGTAGCCCAGACGCTGCGGGCATTAGCTTGATTTTAATCAATTGTGTTTTGTTTAGGGTGTAACGAAGTTTTATTGCTCTAAATGATAATGAATATTGTTTGCGAGAGTTTTAAGCGGGTGTTGAGTGCGTCGCGGGGAAAGTTGTTGTTACTTGCCCGTATGGCGCAAGTTGCCAGCGCGCAACTTTTAACTGATTTTTCCTAAGCCAATACCGCTCTGGATCAAGGTTTTGCTCAAAAAGTCGTTTTGACTCGGTTTCTGTGGGAGTCGGGCTTTTCGGATCGCCGCATCGCCGCGATGGCGGTGGGGCATTAGGCAAATGGGTGGCTGAAACGCCGCTACCGCAGGCAGGCCAGCTCCCACATTGGGTTTCGGGAGGGGGGGCAGTAACCTTTCGCCCAGGCAAAAAAACGCCCCGAACCAGTCGGGGCGTCAGATCGTGCGGCACTGCGGTTAGCTTTCTATCGGGCCCGCAATGGCCGTGTACTCAGGTCACTTAGTGAAACTGTTCTTCTTCGGTCGAGCCGGTCAGCGCGGTCACGGACGAGGTGCCGCCCTGGATCACGGTGGTCATGTCGTCGAAGTAGCCGGTGCCCACTTCCTGCTGGTGCGCCACGAAGGTGTAGCCTTTGGCGGCGTCAGCGAATTCCTGCTCTTGCAGCTTCACGTAGGCAGTCATGTCGTTGCGGGCGTAGTCGTGCGCCAGGTTGAACATGCTGTGCCACATGTTGTGAATGCCGGCCAGGGTGATGAACTGGTGCTTGTAGCCCATGGCGGACAGTTCGCGCTGGAACTTGGCGATGGTCGCGTCGTCCAGGTTCTTCTTCCAGTTGAAAGAAGGCGAGCAGTTGTAGGACAGCAGTTGGTCCGGGTATTCCTTCTTGATCGCCTCGGCGAAGCGACGGGCTTCGTCCAGGTCTGGCTTGGCGGTTTCGCACCAGATCAGGTCGGCGTACGGTGCGTAGGCCAGGCCGCGGGCAATTGCTTGATCCAGGCCAGCGCGTACCTTGTAGAAACCTTCCTGGGTGCGCTCGCCAGTCACGAACGGCTGGTCGTACGGGTCGCAGTCCGAAGTCAGCAGGTCAGCAGCGTTGGCGTCGGTACGGGCCAGGATGATGGTCGGCGTGCCGGCAACGTCAGCTGCCAGACGGGCAGCGGTCAGCTTCTGTACGGCTTCCTGGGTCGGAACCAGTACCTTGCCGCCCATGTGGCCGCATTTTTTCACGGAAGCCAGTTGGTCTTCGAAGTGCACGCCGGCGGCGCCTGCTTCGATCATGCTTTTCATCAGCTCGTAGGCGTTCAGTACGCCACCGAAACCGGCTTCGGCGTCAGCCACGATTGGCGCGAAGTAGTCGATGTAGCCTTCGTCGCCCGGACCTTTACCGGCTTTCCACTGGATCTGGTCGGCGCGGCGGAACGAGTTGTTGATGCGCTTGACCACGGTCGGCACGGAGTCCACCGGGTACAGCGATTGGTCAGGGTACATGGACTCGGCGGAGTTGTTGTCCGCAGCCACTTGCCAGCCGGACAGGTAGATCGCCTGGATACCGGCCTTGACTTGTTGCACAGCCTGGCCGCCGGTCAGGGCGCCCATGCAGTTGACGAAATCTTTCTCGGGGCGGAAGGACGGCTTGGCGCCCTGGGTAACCAGCTTCCACAGCTTCTCGGCGCCCAGTTTTGCAAAGGTGTGCTCAGGTTGAACCGAGCCGCGCAGGCGGACGACGTCAGCAGCGGAGTAAGCGCGAGTCACGCCTTTCCAGCGTGGGTTTTCAGCCCAGTCTTTTTCAAGGGCTGCAATTTGCTGTTCGCGTGTCAGTGCCATGGGGAAAAACCTCGTCGCGTCTTTTGTGGAAAAACTACTGGGTTGAAAATTCCGTTTTGCCAGCCACGCATTCAGTACGTGGTTATGGCTGCTCGCTGACCAGAAGCTTAGGCGGTCAAGTTGGGCTTGGCGGGGAAGGCGACGGGATGAACGATAGGCTCAAGGGAGAAAGTGAGCAGGTAGAGGCGAACCGAGAACAGTCTTCGGGCGTCGTGGGCCTTTGTACGATCCAACAGTGTGTTGCCGGGTTACCTGGTTAGCTTCCGTCCCTCGGGACAACTTCGTTCCAGTCGCAACCTCGTCAAACACGCCTTGTGGGCGGTACAGACACGAATCGGCTCAGGTGGGTAACTTGGAGCGACGATCCGAAGGCCCTTGCCAGGGCCCCTGATTAGCGGGAGCGAGGCCATCATGCCCATGCTTTTTTGGATCGTCAAATGTTTTGTAGTGCTTTTTTTATGGCACTACATCTTTGGTCTAATACGACTAATCAGTCAGTTTTTGGTGCTTCAGTTCAAGGTGTCGACTTTGACCCGCACTGTCAGGTCATCCCGGCCCTGGGTCGAGTAGGTGCGGGTCGCGCCCTGTTTGTCGGCCTGGGTCTGGCGATTGATGCCGGCCAGGGTGATCCACTCACCCAGGCGCCCGCTGACGGTTGTGTCGGTACTTTGCACGTTCACTACATCGGGACGCTCCTGGCTCATGCGGTCACGATTGGTGCTGATGCTCAGGTGCACGGTCTCGCCGGTGACGCTGGCGGTGACATAGAAGCCCTGGGTGACGTTGCGGTACTGGGTCTGGTTTTGCGGGCGGCCATAGGCATCGGGCTGGGTGGTGGTCAGTGGCACGCTCTGGCCGACCTGGATCAGTGCGGGCACGCCTTCGCTGGCCTGGATCTGCTGGATCCCGCCGTCACGGCTTTCGGTGCTGTAGGTGATGACCTGGCGGTTGGCCTGCTGATTGTTTTCGTTGGTGTCGACGGTGATCAGCAAGCGTTTGGAGGGTGTATCCAGTTGTGCGAGCAGGGCGCGCAGGGCCTGGATCCTGTCGGGCTCGGCATTGACGATCAACTGATTGCCGTAGGCGCTGACAGTGCCGTCCTTGCCAATGAAATTCTGCGCCACGGGTAACAGGTCGGCGCTGGTGCGGTTGTTCAAGGGTACGACTTCGGTGGCTGCCATTGTCGAAAAGCTGACGGCCATGAGCAGGCTGGCGACTAGGGTGCGTAGGGACATGTCCGTTATCTCTGCAAGTCATTTGGGCTTGATGGTGCCAGTTTATCGGCCCGGCGGGGCGCAAGTTGAATCGTAGACGGCAAAAGGCCCTGGCATCGGTGGATGGCAGGGCCTTTTTGGGGGGGGGCTGCTAATGACGCCTTCGCGAGCAAGCCCGCTCCCACTTTTGACCGCATTTCAGGGGTCGAGCTCGATCAAGTGTGGGAGCGGGCTTGCTCGCGAAGGGAGCGACTGGGTCTAAAGTCAGCCCTCGCGCTCCATATCAACATGGGGAATCCCGACTTCCAGGAATTCCCCGCTGACGATCTTGAACCCCAACCGCTCATAGAACGGCGCGGCATACACCTGTGCGCTGAGGAACTGCCGGCTCTGGCCGCGTTTCTCGGCCTCGCCAATCACCGCTTCCATCAGTTTGTCGCCGACCTTCAGCCCGCGCCAGTCCTTGAGGACCGATACGCGACCGATCTCGCCGCTGGGCAGCAGGCGCGCCGTGCCAATGGGGAAGTCGCCTTCGAACGCGAGGAAATGCATGGCCCAGGCGTCGTCTGCGTCCCATTCCAGCTCAGGTGGAACCGATTGTTCAGCGATAAATACCGCTTCACGAATGCGCCGAATCTCGGCGATATCCTTTTGCCAGTCCGCGACACTTACGTGAATTTTATTCATCGGCAAACCCCAGGCTTCCTTGCTTGACCAGTTCGCACAGCAGGTCGCGGCCATCTTCATCAATCAGCCACGGGCCCAGGTTGTCGACGTGCAGGGCGTCGGCCGCGCAGATCAACTTCAACAGCTCGCGCAGTTTGCCCGGCAGGTAACGGCTCTGGCCGCTGGCGAACAGCAATACATCGTCGTCCACTTCCGACCAGGCCAGGCGCGCGCTTGGGTTGCGGATCAGGACTGCACCGTCTTCCAGGCTGCTGATCACTTCATCCTGCGCCAGCTCTTCGGGGCCGGCGACCAGTTCCGGGTAGCGCGGCTCGGTCATGAATTGGCCGAACCAGGTCAGCAGCATGCGCTCGTCGCTCATGTGCTCGGCCAGCAGGCTTTTCAGGCGGTCGAGGGCGTCGCTCTGGATCTGGTGCGGGTCACTGACGGGCTGGACGTCGGCGTCGGTGTAGCGCTCTTCATCCGTCAGGTACTGGCTGAGGAAGTCGGTGAAGTGGGTCAGCACTTCGGCGGCGCTCGGTGCACGGAAGCCGACCGAGTAGGTCATGCAGTCATCTTCGGCGATGCCGAAGTGCGCCAGGCGCGGCGGCAGGTAGAGCATGTCGCCAGGCTCCAGTACCCATTCGGCGCTCTCTTCGAATTCGGCGAGGATGCGCAGGTCGGCGTGTTGCAGCAGCGGGCTCTCCGAGTTGCACATCTGGCCGATCTTCCAGTTGCGCTTGCCATGGGCCTGCAGCAGGAACACATCGTAGTTATCGAAGTGCGGGCCTACGCTGCCACCAGGGGCGGCAAAGCTGATCATCACGTCGTCGATGCGCCAGCTTGGCAGGAAGCGGAACTGCTCCAGCAGTTCGGCCACTTCCGGTACGAACTGGTCGACCGCCTGCACCAGCAGGGTCCACTCGCGCTCGGGCAGGGTGCTGAAGGCATCTTCGGCAAATGGGCCGCGACGCAGCTCCCACGGGCGCTCGCCGTGCTCGATCACCAGGCGCGACTCGACTTCTTCTTCCAGCGCCAGGCCGGCCAGTTCGTCGGCGTCGATCGGGCTTTCGAAATCAGGGATGGCCTGGCGGATCAGTAGTGGTTTTTTCTGCCAGTAGTCGCGCAGGAATTCCCGTGCCGTGATGCCGCCCAGAAGTTGAAGAGGAATATCAGGATTCATGTGTAACCTATTGAAAAAAATCACTTTTCAGACGGGAATAAAAACGCCCGGCGCTGCCGGGCGTCTTAAGGGGTCAAGCCGCAATCAGATGCGTTTGGCTTGGTCTACAGCGTTGCCGATGTAGTTGGCCGGGGTCAGCAGTTTCAGCTCGGCCTTGGCCGCAGCTGGCATGTCCAGGCCGTCGATGAAAGTTTGCAGTGCTTCAGGGCTGATGCCCTTGCCGCGTGTCAACTCTTTCAGCTTCTCGTACGGGTTTTCGATGTTGTAGCGGCGCATCACGGTCTGGATCGGCTCGGCCAGGACTTCCCAGCAGGCGTCCAGGTCAGCGGCGATTTTCTGCGCGTTGAGCTCCAGCTTGCTGATGCCTTTGAGGCTGGCTTCGTACGCGATCACGCTATGGGCAAAGCCCACGCCGAGGTTGCGCAATACGGTGGAGTCGGTCAGGTCGCGCTGCCAGCGGGAAATCGGCAACTTGCTGGCGAGGTGCTGGAACAAGGCGTTGGCGATGCCCAGGTTGCCTTCGGAGTTTTCGAAGTCGATCGGGTTGACCTTGTGCGGCATGGTCGACGAGCCGATTTCGCCTGCGATGGTGCGCTGCTTGAAGTAGCCCAGGGAGATGTAGCCCCAGATATCGCGATCGAAGTCGATCAGGATGGTGTTGAAGCGCGCAATGGCGTCGAACAGCTCGGCGATGTAGTCGTGGGGTTCGATCTGCGTGGTGTACGGGTTGAAGCCCAGGCCCAGTTCGTCTTCGATGAAGGCGCGGGCGTTGGCTTCCCAGTCGATCTCAGGGTAGGCCGACAGGTGGGCGTTGTAGTTGCCTACGGCGCCGTTGATCTTGCCCAGCAATGGCACGGCAGCCACTTGCGCGATCTGGCGCTCCAGGCGGTACACCACGTTGGCCAGTTCTTTACCCAGGGTGGTCGGCGAGGCCGGCTGGCCGTGGGTGCGCGACAGCATCGGCACGTCGGCGAAGCGGATGGCCAGTTCGCGGATGGCGTTGGCGGTCTGGCGCATCAGTGGCAGCATCACGTCATCACGGCCTTCGCGCAGCATCAGGGCGTGGGACAGGTTGTTGATGTCCTCGCTGGTGCAGGCAAAGTGGATGAACTCGCTGACCTGGGCCAGTTCCGGCAGCTTGGCCGCTTGTTCTTTGAGCAGGTACTCGATGGCTTTGACGTCGTGGTTGGTGGTGCGCTCGATCTCTTTCACACGCTCGGCGTGCTCCAGGGAGAAGTTTTCCGCCAGGGTGTTGAGTACCGCGTTGGCTTGCGCAGAAAACGCCGGCACTTCGCTGATGGCGGGGTGAGCGGCCAGGCGCTGGAGCCAGCGCACTTCAACCAGTACACGAGCACGGATCAGGCCGTATTCGCTGAAAATAGGGCGCAGGGCCTGGGTTTTGCCGGCGTAGCGGCCGTCAACAGGGGAAACCGCAGTGAGCGAAGAGAGCTGCATGGGGTGTTCTCGGACAGTCGGGCAACGAAATGGGGCGCGTATCATACATGAAAAAATCCGCCGGTCCGTTGCCAACTGACCGGCGTATTACGCGTAACGGCTTGAAAATAGCCCGTGGCTGCGACTTATTCGTTGCGCATCAACGGGTAAAGCTCTTTGAGCAATTTGCGACGGCTGATGACCAACTGCCAACGATGACCGCCCAACTGCCGCCACAACCGCGCCGAACGGATACCGGCCAGCAGCAGGGCGCGGATTTTCGAGGCGTTGTTGGGCTGTTGCAGGTTGCGCATGTCGCCGTGGACCTGGATCCGCTGGCGCAAGGTGCTCAAGGTGTCCTGGTACAAAGCGCCACAGGCGGCGATCACGTTCTCGTGGGCCGGGCCGAAGTGCTCGACCTGGGACTGGATCTGCGGCAGGCGCTTGCCGATGGTTTCCAGCAGGTCGTCGCGCTTGGCCAGTTGCCGCTCAAGGCCTAGCATCGACAAAGCATAGCGCAGCGGCTCGCGTTGCAGGGTGCTGGGGTCGCGTTCGAGGGCGCCGATCAGCGCCCGATAACCTTCACGCAGGCTCAGGTCGTCGCCGCCGTACACATCCAGGGTGTCCTTCGGGTCGACCACCAGCAGGCTGCCGAGCATGCAGGTCAGGCCGGCCTCGGTGACCTGGCCGGTCTTGGCGATCTTATCCACCAGCACTGCGGCGAGAAACACGCCGCCCAATGCCGTCAATTGCTCCTGGGTCGGGCTCATGCCGGGGTGCTCCAGGGTTCGGCGACTTCAATCACGCCGCCTCCCAGGCAGATCTCACCGTCGTAGAACACCACGGACTGGCCGGGCGTGACCGCACGTTGCGGGTCATCGAAGGTGGCACGGTAGCCATTGGCGGTTTTTTCCAGGGTGCAGGGCTGGTCGCTCTGGCGATAGCGCACCTTGGCGGTCAGGCGGCGCGGAGCGCTCAGGTCGATCGGGTTGACCCAATAGATCTCCGAGGCCAGCAGCGCGCCGGAGAACAGCAGGGGATGCTCGTTGCCCTGGCCGACGATCAGCACGTTATGTTGCAGATCCTTCACCAGCACGTACCACGGCTCTTCACCGGCGTCCTTCAAGCCACCAATACCCAGGCCCTGGCGCTGGCCGATGGTGTGGTACATCAGGCCGTGGTGACGGCCGATGACTTCGCCTTCGGTGGTCTTGATCTCGCCCGGTTGCGCCGGCAGGTACTGCTTGAGGAAGTCGCTGAAGCGGCGTTCGCCGATAAAGCAGATCCCGGTGGAATCCTTCTTCTTGGCGGTGGCCAGGCCGTGTTTCTCGGCAATCTTGCGCACTTCGGGCTTTTCCAGTTCGCCCACCGGGAACAGGGTCTTGGCGATCTGTTCACCGCCGACGGCGTGCAGGAAGTAGCTCTGGTCCTTGTTAGGGTCCAGGCCCTTGAGCAATTCGGTGCGGCCATCAACATCGCGACGGCGCACATAGTGGCCAGTGGCGATCAGGTCGGCGCCGAGGATCATGGCGTAGTCGAGGAACGCCTTGAACTTGATTTCGCGGTTGCACAGGATGTCCGGGTTCGGCGTGCGACCGGCCTTGTATTCGGCCAGGAAGTGCTCGAACACATTGTCCCAGTACTCGGCGGCGAAGTTGGCGGTGTGCAGCTTGATGCCAATCTTGTCGCACACGGCCTGGGCGTCCGCCAGGTCGTCCATGGCGGTGCAGTATTCCGTTCCATCGTCTTCTTCCCAGTTCTTCATGAACAGGCCTTCCACCTCATAACCCTGCTCCATGAGCAGAACGGCGGAAACGGAAGAATCCACGCCGCCGGACATACCGACGATGACGCGCTTCTTTTGTGTGTCAGAAGGGGCTGGATCACGCATAGGATTTCAACGGGTGTCTTTAAAAAGGACGCGATTCTAGCAGGCCCGAGCCCGCAAGGCTAAAGAGAAGGACGGATCAATTCGAGACTGTGGCAGTGGCCGGCCAGATAATCGTCAATACAACGCATGATCAGCTCGCTGCGCCAGTCATCGCGCAAGGCCATCAACTCATCACGGGTCAGCCAGCGGGCGCGCACGATGCCGTCGTCCAGTTGATAGTCCGGGTGGTGTTGCAAGGCCTTGGCGATAAAGCACACGCGCTGGTAGGTCACGCCATTGCTGGGAGCGGTGTACAGATAGATACCGACGATGCCGGTGGCTGCGACGTCCCAGCCGGTTTCCTCGAGGGTTTCGCGCACGGCGGCTTCGGTCAGGGTTTCGTGCGGGTCGAGATGGCCGGCAGGCTGGTTGAGCACGGCGCGGCCGCCCTTGAGCTCTTCGACCATGAGGAAGCGGCCATTGTCTTCGACGATGGTGGCGACGGTGATGTGGGGTTGCCAGGTCATAGTGGCCTCGAATTCGGTGGGGGTTGGGCCTAATCAGTGTGGGAGCTGGCTTGCCTGCGATGGCGGTGGCTCGGCTACATCTGTACCGACTGGCAGACTGCTATCGCAGGCAAGCCAGCTCCCACATTTGCTCGGTTTTTTCATTAAAACGGTGTTGGACACAAAGAGAAACCCCGGCACATGGCCGGGGTTTGTGATGTCGCCCTACAGCATTACTTCAATGCAGCAATCGCCGCATTGAGGGTAGCGCTCGGACGCATAGCCTTGCTGGTCAGCTCAGGATTCGGCGCGTAGTAGCCGCCGATGTCCACTGGCTTGCCCTGCACGGCGTTGAGTTCGGCAACGATGGTTGCCTCGTTCTCGGCCAGGGTTTTTGCCAGTTGAGCGAACTGCGCCTGCAGCGCGGTATCTTCAGTCTGGGCGGCCAGGGCTTGTGCCCAGTACAGCGCCAGGTAGAAGTGGCTGCCGCGGTTGTCGATGTTGCCGACTTTGCGCGATGGCGACTTGTTGTTATCGAGGAATTGGCCGGTGGCCTGGTCCAGGGTCTTGGACAGTACCAGGGCTTTCGGGTTGTTGTAGTTCACACCCAAATGCTCAAGGGAGGCTGCCAGGGCCAGGAACTCGCCCAGGGAGTCCCAACGCAGGAAGTTTTCTTCCAGCAGTTGCTGCACGTGTTTTGGAGCCGAACCGCCAGCGCCGGTTTCGAACAGGCCGCCACCGTTCATCAGCGGCACGATCGACAGCATCTTGGCGCTGGTGCCCAGTTCCATGATCGGGAACAGGTCAGTCAGGTAGTCGCGCAGTACGTTGCCGGTCACCGAGATGGTGTCCAGGCCCTTGCGGGTGCGTTCCAGGGTGAACTTCATCGCGTCGACCGGCGACATGATGCGGATGTCCAGGCCTTCGGTGTTGTGGTCTTTCAGGTAGGCCTGAACTTTCTCGACCACGACGCCGTCGTGGGCGCGCAGCGGGTCCAGCCAGAAAATTGCTGGCGTGTTGCTGGCGCGGGCGCGGTTGACGGCCAGTTTGACCCAGTCCTGGATCGGCGCGTCTTTGGTCTGGCACATGCGGAAGATATCGCCGGCTTCAACCGACTGTTCCATCAGCAGCTTGCCCTTGCTGTCGGTGACGCGGACTACGCCGTCAGCCTTGATCTGGAAAGTCTTGTCGTGGGAACCGTACTCTTCGGCTTTCTTTGCCATCAGGCCAACGTTTGGCACGCTGCCCATGGTGGTTGGGTCGAAGGCGCCATTAGCCTTGCAGTCTTCGATGACCGCCTGGTAGATGGTGGCGTAGCAGCGATCCGGGATCACGGCCTTGGTGTCGTGCAGCTGGCCGTCGGTGCCCCACATTTTGCCGGAGTCACGGATCATGGCTGGCATCGAGGCGTCGACGATCACGTCGCTCGGCACGTGCAGGTTGGTGATGCCTTTGTCGGAGTTGACCATCGCCAGGGAAGGGCGAGCGGCGTAGACCGCCTGGATGTCGGCTTCGATCTGCGCTTGCTGGTCGGCCGGCAGGGCCTTGATGCGAGCGTACAGGTCGCCGATGCCGTTGTTCAGGTTGAAGCCGATCTGTTCCAGCACGGTAGCGTGCTTGGCCAGGGCGTCTTTATAGAACTCGGCAACGATCTGGCCGAACATGATCGGGTCGGAGACCTTCATCATGGTGGCTTTCAGGTGAACCGACAGCAGTACGCCTTGTTTCTTGGCGTCTTCGATTTCTGCGGCGATGAAGCTGCGCAGGGCGTTCTTGCTCAGCACGGCGCTGTCGAGGATCTCGCCGGCCAGTGCGGTGGTCTTTTCTTTCAGGACGGTGGTGCTGCCATCCTTGCCGACCAGTTCGATCTTGACCGCATCGGCGGCTTCGATCTGTACGGCTTTTTCGCTGCCGTAGAAGTCGCCGTTGCTCATGTGAGCGACGTGGGACTTGGAGTCAGCAGCCCAGGCACCCATTTTGTGCGGGTGCTTGCGCGCATAGTTCTTGACCGACAGTGGGGCGCGGCGGTCGGAGTTGCCTTCGCGCAGGACCGGGTTTACGGCGCTGCCCTTGACCTTGTCGTAACGTGCACGGGTTTCTTTTTCCGCGTCGGTGGTTACGGTTTCCGGGTAGTCCGGCAGGGCGTAGCCCTGGGCCTGCAGTTCCTTGATCGCGGCTTGCAGCTGCGGGGTCGAGGCGCTGATGTTAGGCAGCTTGATGATATTGGCTTCGGGGGTCACGGCCAGGGCGCCCAGTTCGGCGAGGTGGTCCGCAACGGCCTTGGTGCCCAGTTGCTCGGGGAAGCTTGCGAGGATGCGCCCTGCGAGGGAGATATCGCGGGTTTCCACTTCAATATCAGCGGAAGCGGTGAAGGCCTCTACGATAGGCAGCAGTGAATAGGTGGCGAGGGCTGGGGCTTCGTCGGTGAAGGTATAGATGATCTTCGAGCGGGTGGGCATATTCGGATTAACTCTCTTCTTTGCTAAAAGCGTGCGCGGAAACTCGAGATGCGCCGGGTAAAGCGCGTTCGTTCAAAGTCATCCATGAGCCGAATGTCGATGTTTCTTCGCGGTGATGTTGGGTTGCATCAGTCGAGCGTCAAGCGGGTGGGCTACGGTGGCAGCCCGGCTTTTTCAGGCGCAGGTGCTCGATATAGAGCGGTCGGCCGTCGTGACTCTTTGGTCAGCGGCGGCATTATACATAGGTCGCTATGCTTACGCCGAGCCTTCATACAAAAGGTGGATCGTCCATTGGTCTAAAGGTCGCATGGACCGGATTGCGCCTAAAGTCGCACGCAGTGCTCAAGTTTGGCGTTTTTCCCTTTTGTTTCAAGGTTGTAGGCGACTAAATCTACCGTTTTCGCAGCAAATGTACCGGGCGCAAGGTTCCAGTCCACATTCAACTGGAGTAGGCTCGGGCACAGCCAGATGTTCAATCCACAAACGGAGTTCAGCATGGGATACAAGAAGATTCAGGTTCCGGCAGTCGGCGACAAAATCACCGTCAACGCAGACCATTCTCTCAATGTTCCTGACAACCCGATCATTCCCTTCATCGAAGGTGACGGTATTGGCGTCGACATCAGCCCGGTGATGATCAAGGTGGTCGATGCAGCTGTTAACAAGGCTTACGGCGGCAAGCGCAAAATCTCCTGGATGGAGGTGTATGCCGGCGAGAAGGCGACTCAAGTTTACGACCAGGACACCTGGCTGCCCCAGGAAACCCTGGACGCGGTCAAGGACTACGTGGTTTCCATCAAGGGCCCGCTGACCACGCCGGTCGGTGGCGGTATCCGCTCGCTGAACGTTGCCCTGCGCCAGCAGCTGGACCTGTATGTCTGCCTGCGTCCGGTGCGTTGGTTCGAAGGTGTGCCAAGCCCGGTCAAGAAGCCAGGCGATGTGGATATGACTATCTTCCGTGAGAACTCCGAAGATATTTACGCCGGTATCGAGTGGAAGGCCGGTTCGCCCGAAGCAACCAAGGTCATCAAGTTCCTCAAAGAGGAAATGGGTGTCACCAAGATCCGTTTCGACCAGGATTGCGGGATTGGCATCAAGCCGGTTTCCAAAGAGGGCACCAAGCGCCTGGCGCGCAAGGCCCTGCAATATGTAGTGGATAACGACCGTGAGTCGCTGACCATCGTGCACAAAGGCAACATCATGAAGTTCACCGAAGGTGCCTTCAAGGAGTGGGCCTACGAAGTGGCGGCCGAAGAGTTCGGCGCGACCCTGCTCGATGGTGGGCCGTGGATGCAGTTCAAGAACCCGCGCACCGGCCGCAATGTGGTGGTCAAGGATGCGATTGCCGACGCCATGCTCCAGCAGATCCTGCTGCGCCCGGCCGAATATGACGTGATCGCCACCCTGAACCTCAATGGTGACTACCTCTCCGATGCCCTGGCGGCAGAAGTGGGCGGTATCGGTATTGCACCGGGTGCCAACCTGTCCGACACCGTGGCGATGTTTGAAGCCACCCACGGTACTGCGCCTAAGTACGCGGGCAAGGACCAGGTCAACCCGGGTTCGCTGATTCTGTCGGCGGAAATGATGCTGCGCCATATGGGCTGGACCGAGGCGGCCGATTTGATCATCAAGGGTACCAACGGGGCGATTTCGGCCAAGACCGTGACCTATGACTTCGAGCGCCTGATGGACGGCGCCAAGCTGGTGTCGTCGTCGGGCTTCGGCGATGCGTTGATTTCGCATATGTAAGTCGAAGGCTATGAAAAACGGCCATCCTGATTGCTCGGGATGGCCGTTTTTTTATGCGTGGTATCTGCTCGGTGGCGGATCAGGCCGTTTGTTTCTTTTTCGAATGAGCGGATTTATCTGCCTTGTCGTGCCTGTCTTCGTTGGTTTTTCCAGGCTCGACTGCGCAGATGGCGACAGCATGCAGGCCCTTGGGTCCCTGGACGATTTCAAAGGACACTAATTGACCCGCTTTAAGGGTCTTGTATCCGTCCATCGTGATCGCCGAGTAATGCGCAAAAAGATCATCCTCTTTGCCGTCTTCGTTAATGAAGCCGTAGCCCTTGGCATTGTTGAACCATTTGACCTTGCCACTGATCTTGACGCCAGACATACCCATATCCCTCTGCACCAGACTCCATCACTGGAGTATCATCCAGTTTATCCGTCCTAACCCGAATAAATAAGGTTGACTGCGCGGACCTTTTTTACCCACTGTGGGTTCTATTGGTTGTAACACCGTTTTGCCGATAGTCAAGGCGACCAGTCGGTCGGAGTTGAATTTCTGACAGGTCGCCCCCATCACTGTAAATGCACAACAGACGAACCTTTCTTTCATGCATGCATTCAGCCAGATTCGACTAACATTCAATCAGGATCGCCCGGATCATCTAGAAGACGATGACGGTTCTGCAGGCATCGCTGTTCAAGAGGCCAAGCCTGCTTTACAGGCGCCGCCGATGTACAAGGTGGTTTTGTTCAATGATGACTACACGCCGATGGATTTCGTCGTCGAAGTACTCGAGGTGTTTTTTAATCTGAACCGCGAGTTGGCGACCAAGGTAATGCTGGCCGTTCACACAGAAGGACGGGCAGTATGTGGAGTGTTTACCCGCGACATCGCCGAGACCAAGGCCATGCAGGTCAACCAGTACGCCAGGGAAAGCCAGCATCCGCTACTCTGTGAAATCGAGAAGGACGGTTAACTCCGACCACTTGGGTATGAGGTGAAGCTATGTTAAACCGCGAGCTCGAAGTCACCCTCAATCTTGCCTTCAAGGAGGCCCGTTCGAAGCGTCATGAATTCATGACCGTCGAACACCTGCTGCTGGCACTTTTGGATAACGAAGCTGCCGCCACCGTTCTGCGTGCGTGCGGCGCCAACCTCGACAAACTCAAGCATGACCTGCAGGAGTTCATCGACTCCACCACGCCACTGATCCCCGTGCATGACGAGGACCGTGAGACCCAGCCAACCCTGGGCTTCCAGCGGGTGTTGCAGCGTGCTGTCTTCCACGTGCAGAGCTCCGGCAAGCGCGAAGTGACGGGCGCCAATGTCTTGGTTGCCATCTTCAGCGAACAGGAAAGCCAGGCCGTGTTCCTGCTCAAGCAGCAGAGCGTGGCGCGCATTGATGTCGTCAACTACATCGCCCATGGCATCTCGAAAGTCCCAGGGCATGGCGATCATTCCGAGGGTGAGCAGGATATGCAGGACGACGAGGGCGGTGAGTCTTCTTCTTCAAGCAACCCGCTGGATGCCTACGCCAGCAATCTCAACGAACTGGCGCGCCAGGGGCGGATTGATCCGCTGGTGGGGCGTGAGATGGAAGTTGAGCGTGTTGCGCAGATCCTCGCGCGTCGTCGCAAGAACAACCCTTTGCTGGTGGGCGAGGCGGGCGTGGGCAAGACCGCGATTGCCGAAGGCCTGGCCAAGCGCATTGTTGATAATCAGGTGCCTGACCTGCTGGCCAACAGCGTTGTCTACTCCCTGGACCTGGGCGCGCTGCTCGCTGGGACCAAGTACCGTGGCGACTTTGAAAAGCGTTTCAAGGCGTTGCTTGGCGAGCTGAAAAAGCGTCCGCAGGCGATCCTGTTCATTGATGAAATCCACACCATCATTGGCGCCGGTGCGGCTTCCGGTGGGGTGATGGATGCGTCCAACCTGCTCAAGCCGCTGCTGTCTTCGGGTGATATCCGTTGCATCGGTTCGACCACGTTCCAGGAGTTTCGCGGGATCTTCGAAAAAGACCGTGCCCTGGCGCGTCGCTTCCAGAAAGTCGACGTGTCCGAGCCTTCGGTCGAAGACACTATTGGCATCCTGCGGGGGCTGAAAGGGCGTTTCGAAGCGCACCACGGCATCGAGTACAGTGATGAGGCGCTGCGTGCGGCCGCCGAGCTGGCCTCGCGCTACATCAACGACCGGCATATGCCCGACAAGGCCATCGACGTGATCGACGAAGCCGGGGCCTACCAGCGCCTGCAGCCGGTAGAGAGGCGCGTGAAGCGCATCGAAGTGCCGCAGGTCGAGGATATCGTGGCGAAAATCGCGCGAATTCCGCCAAAACACGTCACCAGCTCCGACAAAGAGCTGCTGCGTAACCTGGAGCGCGACCTCAAGTTGACAGTGTTTGGCCAGGATGCAGCGATTGACTCGCTGTCGACGGCGATCAAGCTGTCCCGGGCTGGCCTCAAGTCGCCGGACAAGCCGGTGGGTTCGTTCCTGTTTGCCGGGCCTACCGGCGTCGGCAAGACCGAAGCGGCGCGGCAGTTGGCCAAGGCTATGGGCATTGAGCTGGTGCGGTTCGACATGTCCGAATACATGGAGCGGCACACCGTGTCGCGCCTGATCGGTGCGCCTCCGGGCTATGTCGGCTTCGATCAGGGCGGACTGTTGACCGAGGCGATCACCAAGCAGCCGCATTGCGTACTGCTGCTCGATGAAATCGAAAAGGCCCACCCGGAAGTCTTCAACCTGCTGCTGCAGGTCATGGACCACGGGACCCTGACCGATAACAACGGGCGCAAGGCGGACTTCCGCAACGTGATCGTGATCATGACCACCAACGCCGGTGCCGAGACGGCCGCGCGGGCTTCCATTGGCTTTACTCATCAGGATCACTCTTCCGACGCCATGGAAGTGATCAAGAAGAGCTTCACGCCGGAATTCCGCAACCGCCTGGACACCATTATCCAGTTTGGTCGCCTCAGCCATGAGGTGATCAAGAGCGTGGTGGACAAGTTCCTTACCGAGCTTCAGGCGCAGTTGGAAGACAAGCGCGTGCAGCTGGAGGTGACGGAAGCGGCACGCAGTTGGATCGCCGAGGGCGGCTACGACGCGGCAATGGGCGCCCGCCCAATGGCGCGTCTGATCCAGGACAAGATCAAGCGGCCATTGGCCGAAGAGATCCTGTTCGGCGAGCTCTCCGACCATGGTGGCGTGGTGCATATCGACTTGAAGGATGGCGAGCTGACCTTCGACTTCGAGACCACTGCTGAAATGGCCTGATCGCAACACAACAAAAAGGCGCTTCGGCGCCTTTTTGCTATTTCTCAAGCGCTGCAATCAAAATGTGGGAGCGGGCTTGCCCGCGATAGCGGTGTATCGGTGCCAGATGTATTGCCTGACACACAGCTATCGCGAGCAAGCCCGTTCCCGCATTAATTTTATAGCGCGCACAAAAACGCCCGGCATAACCGGGCGTCTTGTATTGACTTGTTTAGCGAGCGCGGTAAGTGATGCGCCCTTTGCTCAAGTCATAGGGCGTCAGCTCGACGCGCACTTTGTCACCGGTAAGAATACGAATGTAGTTCTTGCGCATCTTGCCGGAGATATGCGCGGTTACGACGTGCCCATTTTCCAACTCCACACGAAACATGGTGTTGGGCAGGGTGTCGACGACAGTGCCTTCCATTTCGAAGCTGTCTTCTTTCGACATGCAGTAAAGCCCTCGGTATCCAGTGAATGGCCCGGTGCAACTGCGCCAGGCAAAAGCGGCGTGCATTGTGCCCGAAAAAGGGTGTTTAAGCCAAGGGGTTCTAGTTAAGCGTGACCCATCTTTGATTAATTAGCAGCTCAATGGGCCGATATTGGGTCTTGTAATTCATCTTTTTGCAGTTTTTTATCCAGTATCCGAGGTACACCGCGTCCAGGTTTTGCCGGGAGGCTTCACTGATTTGCCACAAAATCGCAAAGCGCCCGAGGCTGCGGCGCTCTTCGGCGGGTTCGTAAAAGGTGTAGACCGCCGATAAGCCATTGGGCAGCAGGTCGGTGACCGCGACCGCCAGCAGCCTTCCCTCAAGGCGGAATTCGTAAAAACGCGAGAACGGCAGGTCGCGCACCAGGAACGTGGAAAACTGGTCACGACTCGGTGGGAACATGTCGCCGTCGGCGTGGCGTTGTTCGATATAGCGCTGGTACAGGTCGAAGTACTCTTCGCTGAAGCCGGGCTTGGCGGGGGTCACGATCAGGTCGGCATTACGCTTGAGGATGCGTTTTTGATTGCGGTCGGCTAAAAATTGCGCCACGGGGATACGCGCCGGCACACAGGCGTTGCAGTTCTGGCAGTGCGGCCGGTACAGGTGGTCGCCACTGCGCCGAAAGCCCATCTCTGACAGGTCGGCATACACATGCACGTCCATCGGCTGGCTGGGGTCGAGGAACAGCGTAGTGGCCTGTTCTTCGGGCAGGTAGCTGCAAGAGTGGGGTTGAGTGGCATAAAACTTCAAGCGCGCCAACTCGGTCATGATCAACCCTCGGATAAGCTTTGAAATAAGTGTAAGCCAGGTGCGCGCATGTCGCCTAAGAAACCCACGGCCCACTGCTGGCTTGATCAAGATGGTCGCGCAGGTAACCGGCAAAGTCGCTGCGGGGAATGGCGCGGGCGCCGAGGCTGTGCAGGTGATCGGTGGGCATCTGGCAGTCGATCAGCACAAAACCCCAGGCCTGCAATTGCCTGACGAGCGTGGCAAAGCCATATTTCGAGGCATTGTCTGCGCGACTGAACATCGACTCGCCAAAAAACAACTGGCCCATGGCCAGGCCATACAGGCCGCCGACCAGTTTGCCCTGGTCCCAGACTTCAACGGAATGGGCGTAGCCCCGTTGGTGCAGTTGCAGATAGGCGTTCTGCATGGCTTCGGTGATCCAGGTACCGTCTGCATAGCTGCGTGGCGCAGCACAGGCCTGTATGACAGCGGCGAAGTCCTGGTCGAAGGTGACCTCGTAGCGTTGCTGGCGCAGCAGCTTGGCGAGGCTGCGGGACACGTGCAGTTCGGCGGGGAACAGCACCGTGCGTGGGTCTGGCGACCACCACAGGATGGGCTGGCCTTCGGAGAACCAGGGGAAACAGCCGTGGCGATAGGCCTGGACCAGGCGGTCGGCGGACAGGTCGCCACCTGCAGCCAGAAGGCCGTTGGGTTCACGCATGGCTTTGGCCAGCGGTGGAAACGTCAAGGTGTTGCGTTGCAACCAGGTGAGCATGGTATTCAGGCTTACAGAAGGGGAGGGCGGTGACAGGCCGGGGCCCGCCGCGTTAAGCAGTGATTATTGTCGAGCCGGCGCCACTCGGCCAGCCCGATCATGTAATCCGTACCCTGATGCATGAGCGGGTGTTTCTGCAACTCTATAGCGGTGATGCGGTCGTAATCGCGTCATGTCGCCATCCGTTGAGCGGGAATGCTGGGTAAAGCTTGTCCAGTCTGATAAAAACAGCTCATAAGCCTTTGTCAGTAAAGACAATGCATGCTCAAATTGAAACCCATGGGCAATGCGCCGGGCGATGCTCCATGAGCGAAGCCGGCAGCGTGGCAACGGGCACACAAACCCGTACAATGGCGGCACTATGTCCTTGTGGGCTGGCGTTAACGTCGGTGCATGATTCAATCTCGGAGTGTTAAAGGACGCTTGACGACGCTCATTCACTTTTCACCTGTCCGGATTGGGCAGTATTTTTATAGTCATTCAACTGTTGGACGCGCTTAAGGCGCAGGAAAAGACCCGTTTTGAAGAAATCCGCCGCAGCACCCAAAACAGCAGTAGTACCGGCCTGGCGCCAGCACCTGCACTATCGGCTCAAGGAAGGCGCGCTGATTGCCATCGGTGCTTTATGCCTGTTCCTGATGATGGCCTTGCTGACCTATGGCAAGGACGATCCGGGCTGGAGCCATAACAGCAAGATCGACGATGTGCAGAACTTCGGCGGGCCTGTGGGCTCCTACAGCGCCGATATCCTGTTCATGATCCTGGGCTATTTCGCCTATATCTTCCCGTTGTTGCTGGCGATCAAGACCTGGCAGATCTTCCGCCAGCGCCATGAGCCGTGGCAGTGGAGTGGCTGGCTGTTCTCCTGGCGCCTGATCGGCCTGGTGTTCCTGGTGCTGTCGGGCGCGGCCCTGGCGCATATTCACTTCCATGCACCGACCGGCCTGCCGGCTGGCGCGGGCGGTGCCTTGGGCGAAAGCCTGGGTGACCTGGCCCGCAGGACCCTGAATATCCAGGGCAGCACGCTGACGTTCATTGCCCTGTTCCTGTTTGGTCTGACGGTATTTACCGACTTGTCGTGGTTCAAGGTCATGGACGTGACCGGCAAGATCACCCTCGATCTGTTCGAGTTGTTCCAGGGTGCCGCCAACCGCTGGTGGGCCGCCCGTGTGGACCGCAAGCGCATGGTCGCGCAATTGCGTGAAGTCGACACCCGGGTCAACGAAGTGGTGGCCCCGAGTACGCCGGATCGCCGTGAGCAGGCCAAGGTCAAGGAGCGCCTGATCGAGCGCGAGCAGGCCCTGACCAAGCACATGTCCGACCGCGAGAAGCAAGTGCCGCCGGTTATCGCCCCGGCGCCGGTCAAGGCGCCCGAGCCAAGCCATCGCGTGCAAAAGGAAAAGCAGGCGCCGCTGTTTATCGACAGCGCCGTCGAGGGCACCTTGCCGCCGATCTCGATCCTCGATCCGGCGGAAAAGAAGCAACTCAACTATTCCCCGGAATCCCTGGCGGCCGTCGGCCATCTGCTGGAAATCAAACTCAAGGAGTTTGGCGTCGAAGTGTCGGTGGATTCGATCCACCCCGGTCCGGTGATTACCCGTTACGAAATCCAGCCGGCCGCAGGGGTCAAGGTCAGCCGTATCGCCAACCTGGCCAAAGACCTGGCGCGCTCCCTGGCGGTTACCAGCGTGCGGGTGGTGGAAGTGATCCCCGGCAAAACCACCGTGGGTATCGAGATTCCCAACGAAGACCGGCAGATCGTGCGCTTCTCCGAAGTGCTGTCGACCCCGGAATACGACAACTTCAAGTCGCCGGTCACCCTGGCCCTGGGGCACGACATCGGCGGCAAGCCGGTGATCACTGACCTGGCGAAAATGCCCCACCTGCTGGTTGCCGGTACCACCGGTTCTGGTAAGTCGGTGGGTGTGAACGCAATGATCCTGTCGATCCTGTTCAAGTCCGGCCCGGAAGACGCCAAGCTGATCATGATCGACCCGAAGATGCTCGAACTGTCGATCTACGAAGGCATCCCGCACCTGCTGTGCCCGGTGGTGACCGACATGAAGGACGCCGCCAACGCCCTGCGCTGGAGCGTGGCCGAGATGGAGCGGCGCTACAAACTGATGGCGAAGATGGGCGTGCGTAACCTGTCCGGCTTCAACGCCAAGGTCAAGGAAGCC
Organism: Pseudomonas sp. WS 5410; assembly: GCF_012985645.1. Lineage (NCBI taxonomy): Bacteria > Pseudomonadati > Pseudomonadota > Gammaproteobacteria > Pseudomonadales > Pseudomonadaceae > Pseudomonas > Pseudomonas sp. WS 5410. Next base: position 45,357 of record NZ_JAAQWS010000029.1, read on the forward strand.
CAGGACGCCGGCACGCCGCTGACCGACCCGCTGTACAAGCGCGAAAGCATTCACGATGAAGCGCCGCTGCTGACCAAGTTGCCGACCATCGTGGTGGTGGTCGACGAATTTGCCGACATGATGATGATCGTCGGCAAGAAGGTTGAAGAACTGATCGCGCGTATCGCGCAGAAGGCCCGTGCGGCCGGGATCCACTTGATCCTCGCGACCCAGCGGCCGTCGGTGGATGTGATCACCGGCCTGATCAAGGCCAACATCCCGACCCGCATGGCGTTCCAGGTGTCGAGCAAGATCGACTCACGGACCATCATCGACCAGGGCGGTGCCGAGCAACTGCTGGGCCATGGTGACATGCTCTACATGCCGCCCGGCACCAGCCTGCCGATCCGCGTTCACGGTGCATTTGTGTCCGATGACGAGGTGCACCGCGTGGTCGAGGCGTGGAAACTGCGCGGCGCGCCGGAATACAACGACGATATCCTGGCGGGTGTCGAAGAAGCCGGCAGCGGTTTCGACGGTGGCAGCGGTAGCGGCGACGATGATGCCGAGACCGACGCGCTGTACGACGAAGCGGTGGCATTCGTGCTGGAAAGCCGTCGCGCCTCGATCTCGGCGGTGCAACGTAAACTGAAGATCGGCTACAACCGCGCCGCGCGTATGATCGAGTCCATGGAAATGGCCGGCGTCGTTACGGCCATGAACACCAACGGCTCGCGCGAAGTCATCGCGCCAGGGCCGATGCGCGACTGACCTCGTGCCGCGTGGCAGCATGCGGCGCGCCTTTCACATCATTCTATGAGGACTCCCATGCGTCTTATCCGCATGCTGTTGTTGCCGGCATTGGCCCTGACCGCGTTTTCGGCCCACGCCGACCAGGCATCCGTCGCGAGCCTGACCAACTTGCTGGACAAATCCAAGACCCTGACCGCGCGCTTCTCCCAGCTGACCCTGGACGGTGGCGGTACGCAGTTGCAGGAAACGGCCGGTGAAATGGCCGTGCAGCGTCCTGGCCTGTTCTTCTGGAAAACCGACGCGCCCAATGAGCAGACCATTGTCTCCGATGGCAAGAAAGTCACGCTGTGGGACCCGGACCTGGAGCAGGCGACCATCAAGACCCTCGACCCACGCCTGAGCCAGACCCCGGCCTTGCTGCTGTCGGGTGATGTGTCGCAGATCAGCGAGAGCTTCGAGATTACCTCCAAGCAACAAAGCAACGTGATCGACTTCACCCTCAAGCCCAAGTCCAAGGACACGCTGTTCGACAGCCTGCGCCTGTCGTTCCGCAATGGGGTGATCAACGATATGCAACTGATCGACAGTGTCGGCCAGCGCACCAATATCCTGTTCACCGGGGTCAAGGCCAATGAGTCGGTCCCGGCCAAGACGTTCAAGTTCGACATCCCCAAGGGTGCCGATGTGATCCAGGAGTAAAAAGCCGCCCATGGACCTGTTTCGCAGTGACCCGATTGCCCAGCCATTGGCCGCGCGCTTGCGCTCGACCAACCTGGATGAGTATGTCGGGCAGGAGCACTTGCTGGCTCGTGGCAAGCCGCTGCGCGAAGCTCTGGAGCAGGGTGCCCTGCACTCGATGATCTTCTGGGGGCCGCCGGGCGTGGGCAAGACCACCCTGGCGCGGCTGCTGGCGAAGGTCTCCGATGCACACTTTGAAACGGTCTCGGCGGTATTGGCCGGGGTCAAGGAAATCCGCCAGGCGGTGGAAGTCGCCAAGCAACAGGCCGGGCAATACGGCCGCCGCACTATCCTGTTTGTCGACGAAGTGCATCGCTTCAACAAGTCGCAGCAGGATGCGTTCCTGCCTTACGTGGAAGACGGCACGCTGATTTTTATCGGTGCGACCACGGAAAATCCCTCGTTTGAGTTGAACAACGCTTTGCTCTCGCGAGCGCGGGTGTATGTGCTCAAAAGTCTCGATGAAGCGGCGATGCAGAAGCTGTTGCAGCGGGCGCTGAGCGAGGACAAGGGGCTGGGCAAGCGCCACCTGAGTCTGGGTGACGAGGGTTTCAAGATCCTGTTGGCGGCGGCAGACGGTGATGGCCGGCGGTTTCTCAACCTGCTGGAAAACGCCTCCGACCTTGCCGAAGATAATAGTGAGATTGGCGTCGACCTGCTGCAAAGCCTGTTGGGCGATACCCGGCGGCGTTTCGACAAGGGCGGCGAAGCCTTTTACGATCAGATTTCCGCGCTGCATAAATCCGTGCGCGGCTCTAACCCGGACGGCGCGCTGTACTGGTTCGCCCGCATGATCGACGGCGGCTGCGACCCGCTGTACCTGGCCCGGCGCGTGGTGCGCATGGCCAGCGAGGACATCGGCAACGCCGACCCACGGGCCCTGAGCCTGTGCCTGGCGGCCTGGGAGGTCCAGGAGCGCCTGGGCAGCCCGGAAGGTGAGTTGGCGGTGGCGCAAGCCATCACCTACCTGGCCTGCGCGCCGAAAAGCAATGCGGTGTATATGGGCTTCAAATCGGCATTGCGCGCCGCGGCCGAGCACGGCTCGCTGGAAGTCCCCTTGCACCTGCGTAATGCACCGACCAAGCTGATGAAACAATTGGGTTATGGCGATGAGTACCGCTACGCCCACGATGAACCGGATGCCTATGCCGCCGGTGAAGACTACTTTCCCGACGAGCTTGCCCCGCAACCGTTCTACCAGCCGGTGCCCCGTGGCCTGGAGTTGAAGATCGGGGAAAAGCTCAACCACCTGGCGCAACTTGATCGCCTGAGCCCCAAACAACGGAGAAAACTATGATTCCCTTGGTGGTCGCAGTCTCTGTTGGCGGTGTGGCCGGTACCTTATTGCGCTTTGCCACCGGTAATTGGATTAACGCCAATTGGCCGAAACACTTCTATACCGCGACGCTGGCCGTTAATATCGTGGGCTGCCTGTTGATCGGCGTGTTGTACGGCCTGTTTCTGTTACGCCCGGAGGTGCCTGTTGAGGTGCGCGCCGGGTTGATGGTGGGCTTCCTTGGCGGCCTGACCACCTTTTCATCCTTTTCACTGGATACCGTGCGCCTGCTGGAAAGTGGGCAAGTGCCGCTGGCGATAGGCTATGCGGCCATCAGTGTATTCGGCGGGCTGCTCGCCACCTGGGCCGGCCTGTCCTTGACCAAACTTTGATAAACGAGAGACCGACATGCTCGATTCCAAACTGTTACGTAGCAACCTTCAGGACGTAGCGGACCGCCTGGCATCCCGTGGCTTTGCCTTGGATGTTGCGCGCATCGAAGCGCTGGAAGAACAGCGCAAGACCGTCCAGACCCGCACCGAAGCACTGCAGGCTGAACGCAATGCGCGCTCCAAATCCATCGGTCAGGCCAAGCAGCGTGGCGAAGACATCGCGCCGTTGATGGCGGACGTCGAGCGTATGGGCAGCGAGCTGTCTGACGGTAAGGTCGAGTTGGACAAGATTCAGTCCGAGTTGGATTCCATCCTGCTGGGCATTCCCAACCTGCCGCATGAGTCGGTACCGGTCGGCGAAGATGAAGACGGCAACGTCGAAGTGCGCCGCTGGGGTACGCCAAAAGCCTTTGATTTCGAGATCAAGGACCACGTCGCCCTGGGCGAATTGACCGGCGGCCTGGATTTCGAAACCGCCGCCAAGATGTCCGGTGCGCGCTTTGCCTTACTGCGCGGCCCGATCGCGCGCATGCACCGGGCCCTGGCGCAGTTCATGCTCAACCTGCACACCGGCGAACACGGGTACGAAGAGGCTTATACCCCGTACCTGGTTCAGGCGCCGGCGCTGATGGGCACCAGCCAGCTGCCGAAGTTCGAGGAAGACCTGTTCAAGATCAGCCGCGATGGTGAAGCCGATCTGTACCTGATTCCGACTGCCGAAGTGTCGCTGACCAATATCGTGGCCGGCGAGATCCTCGACGCCAAACAGCTGCCGATCAAGTTCGTGGCCCACAGCCCGTGCTTTCGCAGTGAAGCCGGTGCCTCGGGGCGTGACACCCGCGGCATGATCCGCCAGCACCAGTTCGACAAGGTCGAGATGGTACAGGTGGTCGAGCCGTCGACCTCCATGGAAGCCCTGGAAGGCCTGACTGCCAACGCCGAGCGCGTCCTGCAACTGCTGGAGCTGCCGTATCGCGTATTGGCGCTGTGCACTGGCGACATGGGTTTCAGCGCGGTGAAGACCTACGACCTGGAAGTGTGGGTGCCGAGCCAGGATAAATACCGCGAGATTTCTTCGTGCTCCAACTGCGGTGATTTCCAGGCCCGACGCATGCAGGCGCGTTTCCGTAACCCGGAAACCGGCAAGCCGGAGCTGGTCCACACCCTTAACGGTTCGGGCTTGGCGGTAGGTCGCACCCTGGTTGCCGTTCTGGAGAACTACCAGCAGGCCGACGGTTCGATCCGTGTACCTGAAGTGCTCAAGCCGTACATGGCGGGCGTTGAGGTCATCGGCTAAATGGAATTTCTGCCACTGTTTCATAACCTGCGCGGCAGCCGTGTGTTGGTCGTCGGTGGTGGGGAGATTGCCTTGCGCAAGTCCCGGCTGCTGGCCGATGCCGGCGCGGTATTGCGGGTGGTTGCTCCCCTGATTGAAGATCAGTTGCGTGAACTGGTGCAGGGCAGTGGCGGTGAACTGATTGTGCGCGGTTATCAGGAGGCGGACCTTGATGGCTGCACCCTGATCATCGCTGCAACCGACGACGAGCCGCTGAACGCGCAAGTGTCCAGCGATGCCCGGCGGCGGTGTGTGCCGGTCAATGTGGTGGACGCGCCAGCCTTGTGCAGCGTGATCTTCCCGGCGATTGTCGACCGCTCGCCCTTGGTGATTGCGGTGTCCAGTGGCGGCGACGCGCCGGTGCTGGCGCGTTTGATCCGCGCCAAGCTGGAAACCTGGATTCCGTCTACCTATGGTCAATTGGCCGGGCTGGCCGCGCGCTTTCGCGCCCAGGTCAAGGGTTTGTATCCCGATGTTCAGCAACGCCGAGCTTTTTGGGAAGAGGTTTTCCAGGGCCCGATTGCCGATCGGCAATTGGCGGGGCAAGGTGATGAAGCCGAGCGGTTGCTGGTGGAAAAAGTCAACGGCAAGCCGCCCCATGCACCAGGTGAGGTGTATCTGGTGGGCGCAGGCCCCGGTGATCCGGACCTCCTGACCTTTCGCGCGCTGCGTTTGATGCAGCAAGCCGATGTGGTGCTGTATGACCGCCTGGTGGCCCCCGCGATTCTTGAGCTATGCCGACGCGATGCCGAGCGGGTCTATGTCGGCAAGCGCCGCGCCGATCACGCGGTGCCGCAAGAGCAGATCAACCAGCAACTGGTGAACCTGGCCAAGCAAGGTAAGCGTGTGCTGCGCCTCAAGGGCGGCGACCCGTTTATTTTTGGGCGCGGCGGCGAAGAGATCGAAGAGCTGGCGGCCCATGGCATCCCGTTCCAGGTGGTGCCGGGCATTACCGCGGCCAGTGGATGCGCGGCTTACGCGGGCATCCCTTTGACCCATCGCGACTATGCGCAATCGGTACGCTTCATCACCGGCCACCTGAAAGATGGCACCTCGGATTTGCCCTGGAATGACCTGGTGGGGCCGTCGCAGACCCTGGTCTTCTATATGGGGTTGGTGGGCTTGCCGGTCATCTGCGAGCAACTGATTCGCCATGGTCGTTCGGCGGACACCCCGGCTGCGCTGATCCAGCAAGGCACCACGTCCAACCAGCGTGTGTTTACCGGCACACTGGCCGACCTGCCGCGCCTGGTGGCGGAGCATGAAGTGCATGCGCCGACCCTGGTGATCGTCGGCGAAGTGGTGGTGTTGCGTGAGAAGTTGAAGTGGTTTGAGGGCGCCCAGTCCCAGGTATAACCTGTTCGCCCGGCTGCACACAGACCCACCGTGGGAGCCGGGCTTGCCCGCGATGAGGCTGGCGCATCAGCGCCAGATCTCTTTACCGCTCAATCCTTCTCGATCATGTTTGCTATCAAACGCCTGCAATGGCCCCTTCGGCACGATCCCTGTCGGATTGATCGTCCGGTGGCTGGCATAGTAATGCCCCTTGATATGCGCAAAATCCACGGTCTCGGCCACCCCCGGCCATTGATACAGCTCTCGCAACCAATTCGACAGATTCGGATAATCTGCTATCCGCCGTAGGTTGCATTTGAAGTGGCTGTAATACACCGCGTCAAACCGAATCAGCGTGGTAAACAGCCGCACATCGGCCTCTGTCAGGTATTCACCGGCCAGGTAGCGCTGCTGGCCCAGGTGTTGTTCCAACTGATCCAACTCGGCAAACACCTCATCAAATGCGCTTTCATACGCCTGCTGCGAGGTGGCGAAGCCTGCGCGATACACGCCATTGTTCACGGCGGGATAGATCCGCTCGTTCAACGCGTCGATGGTCGGGCGCAGCGGTTCGGGGTAGAAGTCCAGGGTGTTGCCGGTCAGCCCGTTGAACGCGCTGTTGAACATGCGGATGATCTCTGCCGACTCATTGCTGACGATGCGATTGAGCTTCTTATCCCATAGCACCGGAACGGTGACACGCCCGGTGTAGTCGGCGGTATCGGCGGTATAGCGCTGGTGCATGAAGGCAAAGTCGTCGAGCTTGTCGCCAGTGGAGCCGTGGGCCTTGTCGAAGGTCCAGCCATTCTCCAGCATCAACCAACTGACCACCGACACGTCAATCAGGCTTTCCAGGCCTTTGAGCTTGCGCAGGATCAGAGTGCGGTGGGCCCACGGGCAGGCGAGCGAAACATAGAGATGGTAGCGGCCAGCCTCAGCCTTGAAGCCGCCATCCCCGCTCGGGCCAGGTTGGCCATCGGCGGTGACCCAGTGCCGGCGTTGCGCCTGTTCCCGTTGGAAGGCGCCATCTGCGCTACTTTCGTACCACTGGTCATGCCAGTGTCCTTCAATCAGCAAACCCATGACTGACTCCTTGGCTAGTAAGCGTTGGAGTGCAGTCTAATCGTCTGGGTTCGAACAAATAGCGCAAAGGGTCGGGGTTAATTATCGACTAGTTCGATGTGTTGCGCGCATCCCAATACTGTTGGGCCAGTTCGAAGGCCTGTTCCCGTGGGTGCCCCAGGCCGCGCAGGGCCAAGGCCATGGTGGCGATCAGCGCTAATTGTGGGTAGCTGTCTTGTACCTCACCACGCCATAGGGCCTTTAGATGTTCGGGGTCGAGACTGGCGGGCTTGACGTGGCGCTGGGCGGAGAGGGCAGGCCACTCCTCGTCCCAGCTTGCGCCGCCGGTGGTGCCGTACAAGTGGCTGGTGGTGTCGGGATTGATCTCGATCTCGCCGCCATCGCCCTTGATCACAATGGTGTTGTCACCCAGCAGGCCACTGGCATCGCGGTGTACCCCCTGGTAGCCGGGATGGAAGATGCTTTGCAGGCCGCAGCGTGCGCCCAGCGGGTTGAGGATGCGGGCCAGGGAGTGAATGGGCGAGCGCAGGCCGAGGATATTGCGCAGGTCAATCATGCGTTGCAACTGCGGGGCCCAGTCGCCCAGTGGCATAAATGCCAGGTTGCCTTGTTCCAGAGCGGTCTCGACCTGTTGCCAGTTGCGGCACAGTGGAATCTGCAGCTCACCCAGCAACTGTTCGGTGTACAGCCGGCCGGCCGTATGGGCACCGCCGCCGTGCATGAAAATCCGCACGCCGTTCTGCGCCAGGCACTTGGCGGCCAGCAGGTACCACGGCAGGTGGCGTTTTTTCCCGGCATAGGTGGGCCAGTCGAGATCCACCGTCAGTGCTGGAGGGTTGAGCCGCTCGCGCAGGGCCTCGGTGAAGCCGGCGAGCTCCTCCGGGCTTTCTTCCTTGTGGCGCAGCAGCATCAGGAACGCACCGAGCTGGGAGTCCTCGACTTTCTCGTCGAGCAGCATGCCCATGGCTTCCCGGGCTTCTTCACGCGTCAGGCTGCGGGCGCCGCGCTTGCCTTTGCCGAGGATCCGCACAAACGGCGCAAAGGGGTGTTCGGCGGGAGTTTCGGTGATCAACGGGGCAAAGTCGGTCATAAGCAATTCGTCGGCCTGGGCAGGCCCGCCAGCTTGGCGGCAAGTTTGGCGGGAGTGCCTTTGAACAGTCGGTTGAGGTGCAGGCTGTTGCCCTTTTCCGGGCCCAGCTTCAAGGCGGTGTACTTGATCAGGGGGCGGGTGGCCGGGGACAACTGGAACTCCTGGTAAAAACCCCTGAGCAGCTTAAGGATTTCCCAGTGTTCGTCGGTCAGTTCCAGCGCTTCGGCGCTCGCCAGGGCATTGGCCACCTCGACTGACCAGGCATTCAGGTCAACCAGGTAGCCGTCCTTGTCCAGCTCAAGGGTGTGGGGGCCTACAGTCAGGGTGTTCATAGCCAGGTGTTGACCTTGTCATGGTCGATCGACAGCTGCACAAAACCTGGGTAGTCGACACTCCTGGCCCACTGCGGCAACGCCAGGCCGCGGGCCTGGGCATCTTCGGCAAGCACGAAGATGGCCAGGGCCTTGGCTTGCAGGGCCTGGAAGGGGGCGCTACCGGGTTGCAGGGCATAGATTGCATCGCCGCACAGCAGGATCGCATCTTGCGCGCCACACAGGCGTAGGCAACTGCCGAGGCGGCTGTCGGTAAACGGGGAGTGGGACAACACATGCAAGGTCGACATCAGAGGGTCATCACCTGATCGTAACGGTCAATCATCTGGGAAATCTGTTCGCTGCTCAGTGGCTGCGCGCTATCAGGGGCGGTCAACCCACGCTCCGCCAGGCTGTGGCTGCATGCGAACACGTCGTCGATGCCAAACAGCGAGAGGGCCTGCAGGTTGGCCGTCACATCCTTTTGTTGCACGGCCTTGGCATCTTGGGCGGTTGCCAGTTGAAACACCCCGTCATCGAGAAACAGCAGTCCGATCGGCAAGTCGAATGCGCCGCCGGCCAGCACCACATCCAGTGCTTCCCGCGCAACGGGCCCGGACCATGGCGCCTGGCGGCTGATGACTAACAAGGATCTGGACATTTCATGGCCCTCCAAAGCAGATCAGGCGGTCGGCGTCCTGAATGGCGTCGTGCAACTGCCCCAGGCCTGACAGCGCCCACGGCGCGTCCAGATTCACCGCACTGCGCTGGTAGCGCGCAGCTTCCTCGGCATTCAACACCCCTCGGCGCAGCGCCGCCGCAATGCAGACCACGCCGTCAAGCTGATGCTCGCTGACGAAGGAGCGCCATTGTTGGGCGATATCCTGCTCATCCTGGGGCGTGACCACCGAATTGGCAGCGCTATAGACGCCATCCTGATAGAAAAACAGCCGCACAATCTCATGCCCGCCGGCCAACGCCGCCTGGGCAAACTGCAGGGCGCGGCGCGAGGAGGGCGCATGGGCGGCGGAAAAAAGCGCAATCGCGAACTTCATGGAACACTCTGTAGGCAAACCTTTGCCAATGATAAAGCCGCAGGCAACAAAAAGCCCGCCGAAGCGGGCTTTTTGATGAGGCTGGGATCAGTCGTCGCGGCTCATGATGCCGAAGATCTGCAACAGGCTGACAAACAGGTTGTAGATCGATACATACAGGCTGATGGTCGCCATGATGTAGTTACGCTCGCCGCCATGGATGATGGCGCTGGTCTGGAACAAAATGCAGACCGAGGAAAACAGCACAAAACCGGCGCTGATCGCCAATTGCAGGCCGCTGATCTGGAAGAACATGCTCGCCAGCACGGCCGCCAGCAACACGAAGAAGCCAGCCGTGATGAAACCGCCGAGGAAGCTCATGTCCTTACGGGTGATCAGCACATAGGCCGACAGGCCACCAAACACCAAGGCCGTCATGGCGAATGCCGAGCTGACCACTTCCGCGCCGCCCTGCATACCCAGGTAACGGTTCAGGATCGGGCCCAGCAGGAACCCCATGAAACCGGTCAGGGCAAACGCCGACACCAAGCCCCAGGCCGAGTCGCGCAGCTTGTTGGTGAGGAAAAACAGGCCGTAGAAGCCGATCAATACCACGAAGATATTCGGGTAGCCGACACGCATCTGCTGCGCCACATACGCCATCACGCCGCTAAATGCGAGGGTGAGGGCGAGCAAGCCGTATGTATTGCGCAGGACGCGGCTAACCTCTAGCTGCTCAGCCTGCACGTTGCTATTAACTGCGTAATCCTGTTCGCGCATGGCGACACTCCTCCAGTTTTGAAACGTTCAGTCGCAAAGATCATAACAGACGCTCTGTAACAAGCTATGCAGAGAGTTTGACAGTGTGTTTCATTCGGGTATTATGGCGCCCGCTGAGACAGGATGGGCTATTATAATCCTGTGTTGCGCAAGGGAAATTGGCAGAGTGGTTGAATGCACCGGTCTTGAAAACCGGCGAACGTTAATAGCGTTCCCAGGGTTCGAATCCCTGGTTTCCCGCCAAGATTCATACGAAAGCCCCGCGATTGCGGGGCTTTTGTGTTTCTGGCGTTCGATAATTGGACAGGGTTTTAAACTAGCAGTTTCCGCATCGTTTACGACGCTTTCCGCAACTACTGTCAGATGCTCTATCAACGGGTCGGTTTCACGATCTCGCCAACGCGCCTATAAACCGTCTCGGTTATCCGCTTATCCGTATGCCCAAGCAGGCGACTGGCATCGCCCAGGTCCAATATCTCACTGGCTGCTTTTGGTCGGATGTCGCGGAACTGGAACTGCCGGATGCTCGCGGCAAGTACGCCGTCTCCCGCCTCGTTAGCAATGGCAATTGCCTTGTTCCTGGCATCGTCAAAGCGTAGGCGTAGCATCGGCTTGGTCACCTGCCGGCCATCTTCAGTGATTATTAGGTATGGAGTCCGTACTCCACGCGAGCGCCGCTGCTCTATCAGTCGCTCGACCAGTGTACCCAGGTCATTAAGGTTTCCGGCAGCGGTAAGGCGGATCCGGAGCTTCTTGGCCGTTTTGCCTTGCGACACCTGCAGGAATTCATTTACCGCATCAGCCTCGCGCATCGAAAGCACATCTGCGGGGCGCTGTCCGGTCAGGTAGGCCAAGTCCATAGCATCGCGAAGCTCCGAAGCTGCGACTGCGTACACTGCGCTCCAGATCTCCTCTGTTGCGTAGAAGTCCCGAGGCGCCTCCTTGTTCTTGCGCACGCCGGCGGCAGGGTTGTTCTCGGTGAGCCCCCACTCCCGCGCAATGTTGTAGATGTGCGACAGCAGTGATATTTCCCGGTTGGCTCGAACCTTGGCGGTCCGGCTATCCCTGTACTGCGCGATGATCTGTGGCGTAACCGCATCAATAGGGGCGTCGCTGAACGCTTTGCGCAGTTGCTTCAGGCTCAGGAGATTATCGCTCTGCGTTTTGGGCGCCTTGCCTGGGATGATCTCGCGCTCGTAACGGTCAAACACCTGGCCCAGCAGGGCTCCTTTCTTCGGTACCGGCTTGCAGTCGAGCTTTGCCCATTCAGCCTTCGCAATTTCCAGGTCACCCCCGAGCGGAATCTCCACTCGCTTCCCGTCTTCATTCCTCCCGTCGTAGTAATACCCAACCCACTCTTTACCGCCTTTCATCGTGCGCACACGCCGAATCATTCGCGGCGGCAGGTCCCTGTTTGCCGCCTTTTTTGCTCGCATGTCTTTATCCTACGTTTGAAAGATTCAGTGACCAGGCTTCGGCCGCGACGTTTTCTGCTGATGGCTTCACTCCGGCCAGCTTCATTCTGGCGTAAACGCGGCCCACCACTGGACGGCGCGAGCGAGTCAGTACGTATTTCCAGCCGTTTTTGTTGAGCCACTCGATCTGCCTGGACGGGATCATGTAGCCCGTTATTGCCGCGATCTCTTCCTCGGCAAGCGTTTCGCTTTGCATTTCCATGGTGTGCACCTCTATGCCCGGGGATTGTCATGCGGGCCTGTAGGCCGCGCTGTCTTGATGATGTGGATGATGAAACCGAAGGTGAGCAGCATCCAGGCGACGGTGCCGGCAAATGCTGCGACCAGGGTCTGGTCGGTACCGGTCGAGAGCAGCTCCGGCACCTGCCAGAAAAACCAGAAGGTGGACCCCGCCACGTACAACACGATGGCCGTGATGAGCAGGGTGAGTTTCGTTGCGTACATGGGGTGTCCTTGCCGCGCTGGGCGGCAGAAGGTAGCCCGCCGTTTTCCGGCAGGCTTGTAGAGAAGGGATTCGGGGCTTCTACATCAACGTGGCGAGATATGCCCCTGCGATGTGCTGCCGCAAATCCTGGCGCTCTTCAAGGTCGATGAGGCCCAGCCGAAGCAAGCGGTCGGTCCATCGGTCGTATTTTCGGAAGAAACGATTCCTAGACTTGCGAGTTTTTACTGGCGCAATTGCGATGACTGTTTCTGCGAAATGTTTCATGAGGCATTCCTTGTGGGGGTGAGCCTCAATGGTTGATGTGCCGGGGTGTCGGTTTCCCGACTATTTTCGGCTGAAACTACTCATGGCCTTGACCCCTTTAGATGAAAACGTAGGCGAACCAGAGGGCGGCGGTCATGGCGTCACCTTCGGGCTTTCCCCGGCAACCTGGCAAGAGCCGCAACCATCCCCGCAGGCGCCGCAGAAGTCTTTTCCCGCGGCTACTGCCTCTGCTTCACGTTGCAGGCTTGGGGCGCGGCGCGCCCACCAGCAGACCGGCCCGTCGTCGGTGTCGTGAATGGCCAGACAGAACCAGCCATCGCCTTCTGGACGGTCAGGCTCCCAGTAGCTGCAGTCCGGCTCGCCGGCTTCGAAATAGCGCTCAGAGACCGCTTCGTCGCTGTGGTATTCGAGCTCAACCATCTTCACCTGCAAGCGCTGTGCAGCGATCCAAGCCTTGCACTTATCACCGTCGCCCTCGTCGAAGTCGGGTATGTCGGGGTGAGCAAACATGCCGTATTCGTCGCGCACGACCGGGGCTGGCTGGATTACATTGATTTCTTCAGGCATGACTTCGTCCTTGCCGCTACAGCGGCTGACTTTGAAGGGGGGATTACATTTCAGTAACAACTCGAGAAGTGACAGTTCTAAATCGACTTGCCGATAATCGTTCGTTCGCTACTTGCTTGCGAGATGTCCACCCCTCTGGTTGGCAGCTTTTGCTGCTTGAGCGGCGGCGGCGTTTAAAACTTCAGCCAATTTAGTCGGCTCGCTAAAAGAGACATCTTTTGAAATTGCTTATGAGATACAGCGCGTTATCGTTGGCCGTGGTCTTATCGACCATGGTTGTAGCGGATGAATTACCGGATAGCCCTTTACTCGAGCGCTTTGGCGAAGCTATCAATCAGTTGCCTAAACCCGCTTCTCCTCCAGAGGCGAAGCACGTTCCGCGTGTCTTGGGCGCGCAGGAGCTGGATGCGCTGAATTATCCCGGCACTCCGGTTAGGCCAGAGCCCAATACCACCGGCAATCCGACTATCGACAATATGGAGGCCCGTGATAGAGCTGCGTGTATCAGGCAAAGTAGCGGCTCTGCTTTTCACTGCAGATAGTATTGGTGAGAGATTTGCGCAGGTAGATCATTTTTCCACTACCTCGTTACCAGGTCATGGGCATTCACAACCGCCTTCGGTGTGAATCGCCCCGGGTTTAGTAGACACCTCTTTGCCTTAAATGGCGGAACGCTAGGTACAACACTTCAAGCCGAAAGACCAAGCGGCTACGCCGTTTTCACAGAGGCCTCTGCTTATTTTGTGGACGTACAGCCCGAGGGGGCAGGCTCAGTTTCAAAATATTACGTAGTTCTGCCGAACTGGATTGCAAACAAAAGATTGGCAGCTCTTCAGGGCTGCCTCTAGTAACTAAACGGTTTCCAAGGCTCGCTTCGGCGGGCCTATTTATTGTCTGGAGAATTTTATGGCGGCGCCGGCAATCAACTATCAACCCATTACCACGATTCTTCTTTACGGCCAGCTCCGTCAGTTCGGGAGGGCAACATGAACTTCCCGAACGTGAAGTGGGAGTGGCGCACCGGGGCGGTGGATCAGACCTATATCCAGGGCATCACCTCGATCGAGAACGAAACCACCATCAGTAGCGAACTGCGCAGTGGCACACCGTGGGTTCGGGCGATCAGTAACACCCAGCTTTCTGCCGTGCGAGTACGCTTCGCCTGGCCGGCGCTACAGTCCGTGGATGCGAACAACAACATTAACGGTTACCGGATCCAGTAAAAGGTCGAACTGGCCACCGATGGCGGGGCCTATCAGGAAGTCCTGAGCGAGGCGGTCGACGGCAAGACAACTATTCTGTACCACCTCCGGCGCCGTCGGGGTGGTTCATGGAGCCCGTCGAGCCCAATTTGACCCAGCGCATGCTCAACGAATTATCGGAATCACCGAGGCCGGCGACCAAGGGCTGATCGCCTTACGGGCCTGTCAGGCTTACGCAAAAGAAGTCTCTACATTGAAGTAAAAGGAGCGGCCGGACCGGCGCCACGGGATGGGAACAGGGTGCACGAGGGGCGGATGGCGCCGGGGCCGGCGTCATCCGTCGGTGCGGGCTAGAACTTGCCGTTGACGCCGATGCGGAACGTGTCGCTACGCTCGTCGCTGCCCAGGGCGGTCTTGTAGGAGAAACCCATCTGCCACGTCTGACCTAGGTTGAAGTCCAGGCCAAGGTCGAGGTTGGCAAAATCGCTGTCCAGCGGATCGGGCTTAAAGCGATAGAGAATGCCGTCGTCGCCCTGGTCGGTGTAGCGCATCTTGTAATCGCTGCTGCCACTGAAATTGTGGCCCCAGGCTAGCCCGACCTTTGGTGTCATCACCCCAAGTCGGGTCGGCACGTCATAACCAGTGCGCAGGCCGATAAACGAGGTGAAGTTTTGTTGCCGCTGCTCGTCATAGGACAGACCATAGATGCCGCCACCGCTCTCACGGAAGGCGTCCATGCGCGTGGTGCTGGCGTTCAAGCGTCCGTAAGGAGTGAGCGACAGCGGGCCCTGGCGATACTCGTAGCTGGTGGTCAGCGAGGCGAACAACTGGTCGGCATCACGGGAGCCCTTGGCGTAGTCGTCGTTGCTGCCGGTGATGTAGCGCCGCGAATCGAAGCTGATGCGGTTGTAGCCCACCAGGCCATCGACGAATACCTGGGGTGCCACGTTCAGGCTCAGGTAAGTGGCGATACCGACGGCGTCGGCGTCACTGCGGGTCTTGTTGTCCCCAATGTCACTGCGGTCGTTGCCGTAGCCGATACCGACACCGGCAATCGCGGTCGGCGACAGGCGATAGTCGATACCGGCACTCAGGCCCAGGGTGGTGAAGCTGTTGTCTCGCGCCCCGCGAGCGTGGGTCGAACCATTGTTAATGAAACCGTCGCTCCAGTAGGCGATGGCATCTTGCTTGCAGCCGTCTTCGACTTCGGCTGCGGTCTTTCTCTTCTCTTCGTCGGTGTTGTTTGCCGAGCCGCCCAGCTGTTTCTGAACGGCGCTGGATATTTCCTGCATAGGCACCTCTTGTCCGTCTTTTCTCACGCTGGCATTGAACGAGTTGCGGTTGCAGGACACTTGATGCAACTGCTCCAGGCGGCGGTTGAAGTTGTCCATCTGGGTGCTGGAAAAGCGTTCAGCAGCTCGGGTCTGGGCGTTGAGCAGGCCGATCACCTCGGCATCCCTGCTCGGGTCCGGGCGCGCCGCGATCATAAAACTCACCGAACTGGCGGCACTCGAGCCGCTGCCGTTCTCCAGGCTGAAGGTGACGATGGCGGTGCCGACAAAGGCCGCCGACGGCACGAAGCGCATCGAGAACGGACCCATCATCATCGCCCGGCCGGCGGAGGCGGGAGTCACGGTACCCAGCTTTGCTAGGGTAAATGGGCCGCCGGTCGCGCCCTGGGTCAGGTCGACGGTGGCGGTCTGCCCCGAGGCCAGGATCTGGCTCGACGCCGGTACGGTGATGGGCACGGCGGCAATGGTCAGGGTATAGGGCCGGGAGGCGGTGACGGCGTTGGCGTCGGTAACGGTGATGGTCAGGTTGGAGCTACCGCTGGCCGTCGGTGTGCCGCTGAGCACACCGCTGGTGGTGTTCAGGGTTATGCCGGCCGGCAGGCTGCCGGTGATGCTGTACGAATAAGGCGCGGTGCCGCCGGACGTGCTGAAAGTGGCGCTATAGGGACTGTCTGTGGTGCCGGCACCCAGGGAGGCTGGGGTCAGTACCAGGGTGGGCGCGCTGACGGTCAGGCTGACTGTGGCCGGGCTGGAGGTACCGCTGGCGTTGGTGGCAGTGTAGGTGAAGCTGTCCGCACCGGAGTAACCGGCGGTTGGGGTGTAAGTGATGCTGGTGCCGCTAGCGGTGGCGGTGCCATGGCTGGCCGCGCTGGCGACGGCGACGCTGGTGGCGGCGCCGCCGCTGAGGTTGAGGGTGATCGGGTTGGCGCTGCTGTTGGCGGCGACCGTGGCACTTAGGGCGCCGGCAATCGGCGAGGCGGCGCTGATGGTCATGGAGTACGCACGTGCTCCGGTCGCGCTGTTGGCGTCGGTCGCGGTAACGGTGAAGTTGAAGGTGCCAGTGGCTGAGGGTGTGCCGCTGAGGGTGCCGCTTGCACTCAGGCTCAAGCCTGTGGGTACGCTGCCGCTGGTGATGGCATAAGTGTAGGGCGCAGTCCCGCCGCTGGCCGTGATGGTCTGGCTGTAGGCCGTACTCACCGTGCCGCTAGATAGCGTGGTCGGGCCGACGGTAATCGTTGGCGGGCTGACGGTAATGGTCACTGTGGCCGGGCTGGAGGTACCGCTGGCGTTGGTGGCAGTGTAGGTGAAGCTGTCCGCACCGGAGTAACCGACGGTTGGGGTGTAAGTGATGCTGGTGCCGCTAGCGGTGGCGGTGCCATGGCTGGCCGCGCTGGCGACGGCGACGCTGGTGGCGGCGCCGCCGCTGAGGTTGAGGGTGATCGGGTTGGCGCTGCTGTTGGCGGCGACCGTGGCACTTAGGGCGCCGGCAATCGGCGAGGCGGCGCTGATGGTCATGGAGTACGCACGTGCTCCGGTCGCGCTGTTGGCGTCGGTCGCGGTAACGGTGAAGTTGAAGGTGCCAGTGGGTGAGGGTGTGCCGCTGA